>CAZGIO010000071.1:0-8264 GCA_964525975.1 uncultured bacterium | reverse complement strand
AACGTCCTCCTTTTCTAATGGGACAGTTAATCCCCTTTTTATGTTTCAAAAATCGTTATTCAAAGGAGAATAAAAAGGCCCAGAAAAAGAAAGAGCGCAGCCATGGCCAGTTTTGCATAGCGGTAATTTTTCCGGAGCAGGGATCTGAGCTTATCGGATTCCATGCCCCTGGCCGCGGCATAACCCACTGCGAAAAGGGGCAGCACAAACATCAGATTATATATGACAAGGAGTATCAGCCCTTCCGATCTTCCTTCCCTTGCAATAATGGATATCACAGGAAGATAGATCTGCCCAGTGCAGGCAATCTCCAGAAGAGAGACTGCGGCTCCCGCCGCAAACGCCGAGATCATCCATGCCCCGGAAGATGCTGTGCGGCGTATCAGACCATTGATCTGCTTCCTGTTCCCCTCACTGAGTCTCAGCAGCGGCTTTCCGCCGGTCCTTATGAGGAAATAATCCGCCAGAGATATGACAAACAGCAGCAGCAGAAAACACCCCAGTATCAGATCAGCCAGAGCTTTCCCGCTTCCGCTCATAAGCCGGGACACAGCTTGTCTCAAGCCCAGTCCCATGAGAAAATATGCTGTAAAGACACCTCCCCCGAAAGCCAGGAGCACAGGTGTCAGCCTGCGCTTTCTTCGCCCGGACACGGAAAGATAAAGCACCATGAATATGATAACGGAAAAGGCGCACGGATTTACACCGTCCACAAGCCCGCCTGCCACCACAGCCCAGAAAGACGGCGCTGACATTTTATTTTCATGAGTCATCCCCAGGAGGACGCCAAAGCCGTCCTCTGTGAAGTCCGTTACCGCGCTCAGATAGGCATCGAAGCCTTTTTTGCCTTCAATGATCTCATCTCCTATGAGTACAATGGGGATTTCCTGGGGGACAAAATCAAAAGCCCTGTTTACAGGCCGGAGCTTAGGCAGCTCGGTGAAGACATCAAACTCGATGATCTCAAGAGGATATTCCTTATTTATGCCGGAAAGATATTCTTTGACTACAGAACAGCTTTCACAATCGGGATCTGTAAAGAGATAGACGGGTATCGCCTGCAGAGCCGCGGCGGTAAAAACTAATATCAGCAATAAGGAAAAACGTCGGAGCATCAGAAAAACAGGCCTTTTTTTTCATTTACAGCCTGCTTCACTTTTTTCAGCAGGCCGTTTTCCGCGGAGAAACATATGGCGCCTTTTTTACCCACGCATACTTTCCCCCTGCGGATCTTTTTCACTTTCCCCGTATTGATGATCAGGTTTTCAGAGACTTCCATGAAGAGGTCCCCGTTTAACCTGTTAATCAGCCCATTAAAATGTTCCGAATAGGTAAAATCGCCCTCTTCGGTTATAATCAAAGTATCTTCTCCTCTGCGCACAAATCCCAGCACATCATCATCTGTCAAGAGGCGCAGTTCATCCCCGTCTTTCACGGGGAACCTTTTCAGACGGTTGAAACTCCCAAGCAGTTTGTTTATGGTCTCAAGATCCAGGTAACTTCCCTCAGGCTCCATGGCGCTGATCTTGTTCACGGCATTTTCCAGTCTGTCCAGGGTCACAGGTTTCAGGAGATAATCGACACAGTTTGATTCAAGGGCTTTCACGGCATATTTATTGAATGCCGTGACAAAGATCACATGGGGTATGCGTTCCAGTTTTGAAAGCAGTTCAAAACCGTCAAAACCGGGCAGATTGACATCCAGAAAGACCAGGTCCGGCCGGATCTCATTAATAAGGCGTATCCCTTCGGGACCGCTGGAAGCAAAACCTCGGATGTCGATCTGGTCCATCTCACTGAGCAGGCGCTGTATATTTTGTTTAGAAGCGGCCTCATCTTCGACCACCACGGTTTTAAAAATCATAAAGACTCCCTTCAGTAATAATATACAAACTTAAGGGAGCCTTTACAACCATGTTCAGACAAACGGTGTTAAAACAGCGACAAAGCGCATATATATGGTACAAGCCGTCTATTTCATGGGGTTCTCTATGAGAACCAGCCCTGTTTTCATATTAAGCTGCGCCAGAAGCGGAGAATCGTCTTTCCCTGTCAACTCCACATCTTTCAGCGTATCACCCATATCCACGATAAGTATAGCGATGAAGTCATCGCTTACACCTACGATGTTTGAAACACCATACATCTCAGGGATCTCTTTGATGCGTATCTCTTTTACCAGCTCACCAGTCTCTTTGTCAAAGACAGAGATGTAATACTTGTTCCTGTAACTTTCTATCTTGGGAACACCTCCTGCAGCGGTGATCTTCTGTCCCCCGCCAAATCCCGCATAGAGATATATATCATCGGTCTTAACAGAAGCCACCAACAGATTGCCAGCCCCTCCTGTCTGAGTAAACATCATAGGTTCATATTTATCACTGAGTTTCCTGGTGAATGTATCCATGAGTTCCATATCACTGTTGTACCGTTCGATCCTGTAGGGTTCGTTATAGTAGCCGATATATACTGAGTCTGTGGCGGCATCCCAGGAGAGGTTTCCCCTGAGCATCTTTTCCCCCTGGAGGCCTGCCCGGGGATCCTGAGGGGTCTCATATTCAATGGTCTTCACTGGCTGTCCGCTTTCCAGATCCACTTTTACCAGTTTTTTGGCAAACATGCCATGGAAATAGAGAGCAGTGTCAGAAACAGTGATGGCTCCTGCAGATCCTATATCGGCATTCACAAGGATATCATCCATATACTCGCCATTGATATCATAGATGGTGATCTTGCTCAGATTCATATCATAAACATATATTTGATCATTATTGATCTGAACAGACATTCCAAATGAAACTTCCCCGGGACCCTGGCCACGTGGAATCTTCACTCTGCGTGTTTCTTTTCCTTCAAATGTTACAAAGATAACATCCATGGTTTCCTGTGTATCCTGAGCGTAATACATCCCTTGTTGGTAAAAACCCATCTTTTCCGGAGGATTCTGTATCGTAAGCCCTTCGGGCACCCATGCCTTTGTTACGGATACTTCCGCCACATCCACTTTGGGCCCGCCGCAGCTCATGAGCAGAGCCGCCGCAGCTAAAACAAACAGTAACTTTTTCATATGTTCATCCTTTCTTATCCATGGGGCTGAACAGCGCCGAAGCCATCACAGCCGCCGCTGTAACCAGGCAATCTTCCTCCACGTCAAAGCGCGGGGAATGAAGCCCGGTGTTTACACCCCGTGAGACACCCATGCCCCAGTAAAGGGACCGGCCGCCGCGGGCGGCCACATCCTTCATAAGCAGTGAAAAATCTTCTGAAGCGCCGAAATCCATCTCCCTCTCATTAATCAGAGCACGGGGCCCCTGTTTTTTCACGGCGTTCTCCAGTCTTTCAGCGAGGCCAGGGTCATTGATACAGACTCCCGCTCTGCCGGTGACCTTTATATCCGCGGCGCAGCCGCACATGGCAGCGGCGCCGTCCAGCACACGTACAGCGTCCTGATACATCTTTTCATTGATAGCGTCTGTCTCGCCTCTCACTTCCAGTCTCATCTCCGCTTCGCCGGGGATGATATTGCTGCTTTTTCCCGCCTGGAGCATCCCGGTGTTCACCCGTGTCCTGCCCCCTGAATGGCGGGGAAGACTCTGCAGGCCTATGACAGCGTGACAGGCGGCTAAAAGTGCGTTGGCCCCTTTTTCCGGGTCTCTTCCCGCATGTGCTTCCCTGCCTTTGAACGTCACGGCAATCTTTGTGGCCGCTGAAAAGCCAGTGAGTGACGGCATCACAGTATGAGCCGTCAGCCTGGGGAGCACAGGAAAGCCGTAAAGCTCATCGATACCTTCCATGACACCGGCATTTACCATGGCCACGGCTCCACCCACGCCTTCCTCGGCAGGCTGGAATATGAGTCTTACCCTGCAGGGCAGGTCATCTTTCATTAGGGCGATCATCCGTGCAAAACCCAGTCCGGCGGCTGTGTGAAAATCATGGCCGCAGGCGTGCATGATGCCTTCATGGGAGGATCTGAATCTTTCTGAAGCGGGCAGGTGACTCTTTTCCAGGGACTCGCATATTGTCAGTGCGTCCATGTCAAACCTGAAGGCCCGTACGTAATCACCTGTTCCAATATCAGCGACGATCCCTGTAAAACCGCCTTTAAGAAGGGGAGCATATACAGGGTCAGCGCCTTCTTTCAGAGCGCGCTGATAACATTCTTCAAGATATTCATTACCGGGGAGTCCCGGCCTTTCGCTGCTGTCTATGACCTCTTTTCCCGCTTTGACCTCAAAACCCAGAGATGCGAGCTCCGCGGCCACACGAGATGCGGTACGGACTTCTGTCCAGGCGGTCTCTGGATATGAGTGCATATCCCGGCGGAACTTGCGCATGAAGGGAAGCTGCTTTTCAGCGGCTTCGTGAAATTCTATCACCATCTCTCTCCTTTTTTGATTATACCACTATACGCACAATTATTGGTTCTTTCAATTATTTTCAGCTTCTATGAATTTAATTCCCTTATCTATCCATGAAGAAAGATCTTCGGGATACATGTGTCTCATCTCTTTGATCTTATGGTATTTGTGCTTCAGACCGTACTTTTCCAGTCCTTCATGTAGTTTTTCCTGCAGAGCTATATTATGGTCTTTTTCCCCTGTGAAGATATAGCCGCGGACACCCTTTTCCGCAGCGGCGGTGATATTCGCTTCATCAAAGTTGTCGGGGATCTGCGGTGCCAGAAAGATAAAGCCGTCGATATCGGGCAGCTTCCCGTCCATGATCATGTGAAGTATCTGCGTGGCTCCGGCGGAAAAGCCTCCTGCGATAACAGGGCCCCGGATATTGCCATATTGTTTTTTGAAAGCGTCAAGGGCTTCCATCACTTCCCCGGATCCCTTTTCCCTGTCTTCCCACACAAAGGTCTCTTTTCCGCCGTGCCGGGACGACTGAATAAAGAGGACTGCGAACTTTTTTTCAAGGAGCGGAGATCTCCAGGCTTTTGAAAATTCCTCATTGTTTCCCATGCCCCCGTGGAGGGCGATGAAAAGCCCGTATCCGCCGCCGGATTCATACCCTTCGGGGAGGACTACTTTATAATCCATACGTGATCTGCTGTTAACCTCGCCTCTCAGCTGTTCATTTTGCTTATAAACCTCATCATAACCGGGAACCTGTGAATAATGCCGTACCCATGGTGAATCCTTGTCAGCAAAAAGCCAGGTGCCCGCCTCTACGCTTTTTTTCCACAGCGCAAGCCCCTCTTCTTCCTGTCCCAGCCGTGCATAAAGGATAAGAAGGTTCAGTGTGATGTTTTCCCTTTGGCCGGGAAAAGCGTCATAACATTCCCGAAATAGTATTTCCGCCTTCCGGAACTCTTTATTTTTGTAATATTCCCGTATCTGATCTTTTGCCTCGTCATATGTCTCGTAAGCGAAAAGAGCCGCCGGCAGGACTGTAAGCAGCAAAACAAAAACCATGATCTTCTTCATAATATCTCCTCCTTATACTCTTGTAGATACACGTGGGAACAAATTAGTTTCACTGCCTGTCTCATTTATTTTATATGATGAAGATCAAATAGCAGACTGCCGTATTTTTTCTATGATATCCACATCAACTTTCACAGATGTCTTCCCGTCGCTGAGATGGGCTATGCAGTATCCTTTTTTTAATTCGATGCTGTGGATCCCGCAGACTGATATCCAGGTATTTTTACCCGCCTGTATGAACCGGGGATATCCTGTGATCCTGGCCTGCAGTCTTTGGACGGGGGAATAAGCGAACGACTTCTCCATGGTTATTATATCAGCCTCTTCACCACGAAACACTATCATAATAACCTCTTCCATGGGTACGGGATAATACGCCTGTCCGTCTCTGCAGAGGATAAAGTCGTCACAGGGCATATTGCGCAGGGCTTTTTTCCCCGCCACAGTGGAATAGGCCCGGAGCATAGCGAGACCGAGCCTGTTTTTGTAAATGGGTTTCAGAAGATAATCAGCCGCTCCGGCTTTAAAAGCCGCCAGGGCTTCATCTTTACTTTGCGAGACCAGTATGATGTAGGGTTCATACTGGAGATTCTTGATAAAATCCAGAGGTTCTTCGCATTTCATCCCCGTATCCAGGATCAGCACGTCGGGCTGTTCGCTGTTCACTTTTTCCAGGGCGTCATCATATTCAGAGCAGTGATTTAACGTAAACAGAACAAGATCCGAAAGTTCTTTTTTTATAAATATAACTGTGTCGTCATCACAGACGCATGCAAACACTGATACATTTACCGGAGCCATGGTCTTTTCCTGATATTTAAGAGAGTAAGGCAGGGGGAACCCCTGCCTTAAACCGTTAAGCTCCCATTGAAGACAGCATTGCCATCATACTCGAGCTGAAAAGAATACCCAGTACAACACTCACTGCCATGAAAATCAATGTAGCTTTCGCCCAGTTGGCTTTGCTGGTCTTTGTTCCGCTGCCGAATGCCCAAATAAATATCAAGACGATATTTACAATCGGTATCATCATCAGCAGATAGGTTATTATCCATTCCCCAATTGTTACCTGTTCATCCATACACAACCTCCTTTTCATCTCATATCATATTATATTATTGCAGTTTTCTCAATGTACAGGAGTAAATTTACCTGGTGATATTGCATATCGCGGAATCTGAGACTAATCGCGCCGTCATGGCTCTGAAGGGGGCACGTTATTTATGCTGTACTTTTTTTTCGTTTTTTGTGGATAGATATTCCGCTGTGAAGATCACCAGCATGAAAATGACTGTTCCTATGATATAATCCATGATACCGCCTTTCGGGTTACACAGATAATATCGTAATGATGTTTTGTTAACTGATTGTAAAATTAGTGTTAAAAAAAGGGGGGCTTAAAGCCCCCCTCTGATTCAGTCTTCCTTTAATGCAGCGTGAGCCGCCGCAAGCCTTGCGATGGGGACTCTGTAGGGTGAACATGATACATAGTTCATGCCCACGTTGTGACAGAATTCCACAGAAGAGGGTTCTCCTCCGTGTTCTCCGCAGATACCCACTTTAAGGTCTTTCCTTGATGAACGGCCTCTTTCCACGCCTATTTTAACCAGCTGCCCCACGCCTTCCTGGTCCAGTACCTGGAAGGGGTCTCTGGGGAGTATTTTCTTATCCACATATTCCTTGAGGAACTTGCCGGCGTCGTCACGTGAATAACCGAAAGTCATCTGAGTCAGGTCGTTTGTTCCGAAAGAGAAGAATTCCGCAGTCTCGGCGACCTTGTCGGCCATGAGAGCCGCTCTGGGGATCTCTATCATTGTGCCCACCATATAATCAACGGTGATGCCTTCCGCCTTGAACACTTCCTGAGCCACTTTGTCGGTCATCTCTTTCATGATGGTGAACTCTTTTTCTGTTCCGATGAGAGGTATCATGATCTCGGGACGTACATCCACGCCTTTTTTCTTCACTGCGCAGGCGGCTTTGAGTATGGCTCTGGCCTGCATCTCATATATTTCAGGATAAGTGATGCCCAGTCTCACACCGCGATGTCCCAGCATGGGGTTGAACTCGGAGAGCTGTTCCACTTTTTCCCTGATCTTGTCAACGCTGAGGCCCATTTCCTGAGCCATCTCTTTCTGCTGAGCTTCCTCGTGGGGTACAAACTCGTGAAGCGGGGGATCCAGGAGCCTGACTGTGACAGGCAGTCCGTTCATGACTTCGAATATTCCTTCGAAGTCTCCCTGCTGCATGGGTTCGATCTTGGCCAGAGCTTTTCTTCTTCCGGCCTCGTCATCTGAAAGAATCATCTCGCGCACTGCGGTGATCCTCTCACCTTCGAAGAACATATGTTCTGTCCTGCAAAGGCCGATGCCTTCAGCGCCGAAGTTACGGG
The DNA here is from genome assembly GCA_964525975.1 of uncultured bacterium. Taxonomy (GTDB): domain Bacteria; phylum Macinerneyibacteriota; class Macinerneyibacteria; order Macinerneyibacteriales; family DSCS01; genus CAZJQC01. Next base: position 437 of record CAZGIO010000071.1, on the reverse strand, counting down.
CTACTTCAGAATCATGGGGCGTGTCGTCTTTTGTCCGGACGCCGAGCTTCCTGTACTCGTGATCCCATTCCATGATTTTTCCGAAATTTCCTGCGAGCTTGGGTTCGATGGTGGGTACTTTACCCATCATGATCTCGCCTGTTGACCCGTTCAGAGAGATCCAGTCGCCTTCCTTTACAGTGGCGCCGTTGACTTCAAAGGCTTTTTTAGCGTAGCTGAGGGAAATAGCTTCCGCGCCGGAAACACAACATTTTCCCATACCGCGGGCTACAACAGCAGCGTGGGAGGTCATACCTCCGCGCACTGTGAGAATACCTCTGGCGGCGGCCATACCCTTGATATCTTCAGGAGAGGTCTCCAGTCTTACACGGATCACGTCCTCGCCTTTTTCGGTCTCTTCCACGGCGTGTTCAGCGTCAAACACTACTTTTCCCACT
>CAZGIO010000070.1:0-8447 GCA_964525975.1 uncultured bacterium | reverse complement strand
TGATGTCACGGGACTTACACATGTGGTCAATTATGCGCTGCCGCAGAACCCCGAGTCATATGTGCACCGTATAGGACGCACTGGGCGCGCAGGGGAACAGGGCACTGCTGTGACATTTGTCACACCGTCTGAGTACAGAAAACTGGGCTTTATTAAGAAAATATCCAACGCCGATATACGTAAAGGCAAGTTGCCTAAGGTGGAAGATATCATCGAACGGAAGAAGACAAAGCTATATGAAGAACTGGGCGAGATCATCATGGATGAGGATTGCGATGCTTACAAAGCATTTGGATGGGAACTTCTGGAGACTTATTCTCCTGAGAATCTTGTGAGCGCTCTGTTAAAAAATGCCTATGAAAATGATTTAGATCCTGACAAATACAGGCAGCTGAAAGCTCCCGCCGATGAACCCAGGGGCAAGACAAGACTGTTCGTGGCCATGGGCAAAAAAAGCAAGAAAAGCAAAAAAGACCTGATACATTTCATCGAGAAAAAGAGCGGTGTTAGCGGAAGAGATATAAGAAACCTTGAGATGTATGATGAGTTTTCATTCATCAATGTGGATTTTAAGGCCGCTGAAAAGATATTGAAAGCTTTCGCCAAAGACAAAACCAGAAGAAGACCCCTGGTTGAAAAAGCAGCGGGTAAAGGCGGAAGCAAAGGCGGGAACAAATTCTATGAAAAAAAGCCGAGAAAGAAAAAGAAATAAGCTGTAGACATTGCTGAGAGCCTCGGCGGTTGTTGTAAACCGGAACATATTATTCAGGGAGATGTTCCTTTAAGAAAGGAGACATATTATGATGGATTTTGTTTTTCATAACCCCACTAAGATAATATTCGGAAAAGACAGGCTGGGGCTTCTTGACAGGCTGATACCCGAACAGAGCGCAGTGCTCATCCTTTATGGAGGAGGAAGCGTGAAGCGCTTCGGGACGCTGGATAAAGTGAAAGAGTCTATGGGAGACAGGGATATATATGAGTTCGGCGGAATAGAACCGAACCCGAGGTTTTCCACTCTCATGAAGGCTGTCGCCCTGGTAAAGGAAAAGAATATTGATTTTCTCCTCGCCGCAGGGGGCGGGTCTGTCATGGACGGGACGAAATTTGTGGCCCTTGCCGCAGCTTATGACGGGAACGCGGAAGATATCCTTTTTAAAAGAGGTACTCCCCTTGAATATAAAAATGTCCTTCCCATAGGCAATGTGGTCACCCTTCCTGCCACCGGTTCTGAGATGAACTCAGGCGGTGTCATAAGCCACGGTGACGGGAAGTATGTCATGGGCAGTCCCCTGGTCTTTCCGGCATTTTCTATCCTGGATCCCCAGCTTACCTATACGCTGCCTGAGACACAGGTTGCCAACGGCGTTATCGACACTTTTGTACATGTCTGTGAGCAGTATCTCACTTATCCCGTGGATGCCAAGTTTCAGGACAGGACGGCAGAAGGCATACTCCAGACCATGACGGAGATCGGCAGACAGGCCATAGACGAGCCGGAAAACTATGATGTGAGGGCGAACCTCATGTGGAACGCCACCATGGCGCTGAACGGACTGCTGAGATGCGGCGCGCCGCAGGATTGGGCAACACATATGATCGGCCATGAACTGACGGCGTTCTTCGGCATCGACCACGGCAAGACCCTGGCTGTGATACTTCCTGTGATGATGGATGTGAGAAGACAAGAAAAACATGACAAACTGCTCCAGTACGGCGAAAGAGTATGGGGAATAAAAGAGGGCAGCGATGAGGAGAGGATCAATATCGCCATAGAGAAGACAAGGGCTTTTTTTGAAAGCCTCGGTGTAAAGACCAGGCTCAGCGACTATGGCGTGAAAAAGGAAGACCTGGAAAAACCGGTCAGGGGATTAGAGAAAAAAGGCATGACCGCTCTTTCGGAACAGGGTGATCTGGGGCTTGACACTGTCCGGGAAATACTGGAAAAAGCATATTAGAACAGTAATTAAAACAGTAAAATATCCTTCGGGAGGGCTTGCCCTCCCTTTTTTTATGTCAAATATTCTTTCATGACATCTTGGAAAATCAGGGTCTAGGACATATGTTTACTTATGGAAAGGAGTACCATGAAAAAGCTGTTTTTGATTATAATTGTTTGTTATATGGCAGTAACCGCTGCGGCTCAGGAAGGCGCGCTCATTAAAGAAAAAGCAGTCCTGACAAAGGCTACGCTGGTCATGAAGACATTCGCTGATAAAATGAATGCAACACAGGATCCACAGGTAATGGGCAAGATCGCCATGGCTTATAAAAATGAGATGGAACCCCTTTTGCCGAAAGTGAGGCTTGTATTGCGGAACCATCCCCAGTGGAGAAAGAATCCTCCCAAGATGATGAAACCGGTGCTGGATAAGTTCATGACCGCTGAAGTAAGGGCAAGTAAAGCAGTAAAACGACTGGGTATGTGGGCTGATAACCATCCCAAAGTGAAGATACTGCGCCAGGCATATAATGAGATCCAAAGCCTGTTTGAAAAAAAAGATGAAGAGACTGATCAGTAACACCTCTCTATTTTTCTGATTCTGAAAAAAAGAATAATTTAAGTTGTAAAATAAAAAAGGGAAGCCGCCGGCTTCCCTTGAGGTGCAGGATGTATTGGGGTTGTTGAAGGAGGCTGGTGGTCCGGACATGTTCGGGGGGACCGGATTCTCCACCTTCTCTTCTATGCGTTTGTTTTCGGTTGCATAAAGCATGGGACAAGATCGTTCATCTCACTAAATCCTGCATGTGAGAGCCAAAATCCTGTTCCATACGTGAAATATATCACTATATAACACTTCGGTCAAGTAAAAAGTGAAAATAATCACTATTAGATGATAAAAGGTGCGTTGACGAAAAAGGATTAGAGTTATATGATGTAGTATCAGGAGGGCATATGAATTTTATAGAAGAACTATTGTCACAGACCAGTGAGGGGTTTGACGCGCGGCTGCTCTATACACTGCTGGTCCTTATTCTGCTTTGGCTTATAAGGATAGCGGCTGTCAAGGCCATAAACAAACTCACAGATGACCCCAGGACAAAATATTCGCGAAGAAAAAGCGTGTCATATGTTATCGCTCTTGCGGGCCTCCTCGCTGTGGGAAGCCTGTGGATCAAGGGCATAGGGACCATAGCCACCTATCTGGGGCTGTTATCCGCAGGTATTGCCATTGCCATGAAAGAACCCCTTACGAATATTGCCGGCTGGTTATTTATTGTGACAAAAAAGCCTTTTACCATTGGGGACAGGATAGAGATATCATCTATCTCCGGTGACGTCATCGACATTAGGATGTTTCAGTTCACTGTAGTGGAGACAGGCAACTGGGTGGATGCGGATCAGAGCACCGGACGTATCATAGATATTAATAACAGCAGGATCTTCAGCGATCCCGTGGCTAATTATACAAAGGGCTTTAATTATATCTGGAACGAACTTCCTGTGACTGTGACGTTTGAAAGCGACTGGAAACGCGCAAAGGCCATACTCACTGAGATCATCTCTCAGCATTCTGAAAAGATAACGCCGTCGGCGCAGCGTGAACTGAAAAAAGCAAATAACACATATCTGCTCCTCTACAGACAGCTGACACCCATTGTCTATACAAAAGTGGGGGACAGCGGGGTAAAGCTCACAATGCGGTATCTCTGTGAACCCAGAAAACGGCGGAATACAGAGGAAGCGGTCTGGGAAGAGGTGCTGGACCGGTTTGAAAAAGAGGATAGTATAGAACTCGCATACCCCACTTACCGTTATTATTCCAAAAAACAGAAGTAAAAATAGTCTATCTGTAAATATTTGGAAAATATATAGCAAATATTACATACAAATATATCACATTTTTAGCATACTTGACAAAATCTCAATATTATGTTATTATTAGACATCTGAGTAATAAGAATACACATATATTTTTATTAAAAAATTAAATTATGATAAGGAGTTGGTTTAATGATTATTGATGTTTATGACAGTAAGAATATACCCGGGAAAAAGAAGAGAGACGATATTGTTGATTTTCTTTTTAATCATCTTGAAGAGTTTGGAGATCCCAGGGCTGATATTGACAAGGCAGTGGCCTTTGCGCTGAAAGAAGTGGATTCCTTCGGCGGTTTTGTCCTGGGCGCTGTGGTTGTGAACCGCACGGGCATGAAGGATTATATCCCTGAACATATACTTGTTTATATTGCCACGCACAAAGAACAGAGAGGAAAGGGTATCGGTAAAAAACTCATGAAAAAAGCGGCTGAAACCGCCACCGGAAATATTGCCCTTCATGTGGAACCGGATAATCCTGCCCGTTTCCTTTATGAGAAAGTGGGCTATACATCGAAGTATATTGAGATGAGGCTCCTCAAAGAAAAGAGTGTCTGATGGCTTTTGTGACTATGGACAGCAAGAAGCTGCGCGAGAATTTTTCATATCTCAACAATCTCTTTAAACAGAACGGGATAAAATGGACCGTAGTCTCCAAACTGCTCAGCGGGCATAAGGAGTATCTTACGGAATTGCTGAAATTGGGAATCAATCAGATATCTGATTCCAGGATCTCCAATATTAAAGCGTTGAAGGCCATCAATCCCGATATCGAGGCCATATACATCAAACCCCCTGCGAAAAGGTCCATAAAGAACGTGGTCAAATACGCGGATATCAGTATGAACACAGAGAGAAAGACCATAGAAATGCTTTCAGAAGAGGCCAAACGGCAGAATAAAGTCCATAAGATCATTATCATGATAGAACTGGGTGAATTGCGTGAAGGTGTCATGAGAGATACGTTCGTGGATTTTTTCCAGAAGACTTTCAGTCTTGACAATATCGAGGTGGTGGGAGTGGGAGCCAACCTTTCCTGCCTCTACGGCGTGCTGCCCAATAAGGATAAGCTCATACAGCTCAGTCTTTATAAACAGCTTATTGAGGCGAAATTCAACGTGAAGATACCTTTTGTGTCCGGAGGCTCCTCGGTGACTATTCCGCTGATTCATCAAAATCTGCTTCCAAAGGGCATCAATCATTTCCGCGTTGGAGAGACGCTGTTTCTCGGGACTGATGTCTATAACGATGAGCCGTTGAACGGCATGCATACTGATGTGTTCAAGCTTTATTCCGAGATCATTGAGTTGACGGAAAAACCCATGGTTCCCTCAGGACGCATGGGTACCAACGTGGAAGGCGAAGCGTATGAGTTCGATGATGAAAACATCGGGAATACTTCATACAGAGCGATCGTGGATCTGGGGCTGCTTGATGTTGAAGAAGCTCATATTGAGAGTGTGGATACGGGTATTTCCATCGTGGGCGCCAGCTCGGATATGATCGTCATGGACCTGGGAGATAATCACCAGAAATATAAAGTGGGGGATCTCATAGAGTTCCGGATGGATTATATGGGGATGCTCAGAGTCATGAACTCGCGGTATATCGAAAAAAGGATCAGGAAGTGAGGTTCAGCCTCACTATTTCCTGTCCCGGCTTATTGACATACGCAGATTTTCTGGCATCATAAAAACATGAGAAAAATATTTCGTTCCATCATACCGCTGTTCATAGGATTGGCTGTTTCTCTGATACTGAATGTGACAGTGGGATGGTGGGGATTCTGGGTGATCTTTCCCTGGATAGGCTTATCCATATCCACTGGTATATTTATCCAGATATCGCTGCAGGGGGAACGGAAAAAACTGGGGCGAAAAATCACACTGCTCATGATCATGCCTCTTCTGCTTATCTGGGTGCCGGTGGTCAATAATGAGAATTTTCAGATTGAAGGGGTGCTGCTCATCGTCGTTGTGGGATTTTTCTCCAAAGGTTTCATACATTATGCCATAGCCAAGATTTTCGGCCCGCTGATCTGGGGACGGGGTTTTTGCGGATGGGCCTGCTGGACCGCCGCTGTGCTGGAATGGCTCCCTATGAAGGGGAATAAGAAAACTATCACGCCTAAAATGAAGCGGTTCCGTTTTCTTATGCTTTTCTTCTCAATACTGTTACCTGCATATCTGGTCTTTGTACTGAGCTACGATGTCTACGGCGATTATATCAATCACAGGGAAATGATCTGGATGTTTGCCGGTAACGCTTTGTATTACATCCTGGGCATTGCCCTTGCATATATATTTAATGACAGAAGGGCTTTCTGTAAAATACTATGTCCTGTCTCCCTGGTCATGAAAGCCGGTACCAGCGTGGCAGCCATACGCATGAGGCCTTCGGGAAATGAATGCGTGAAATGCGGCAGATGCAGCACCGCATGTCCCATGGATATTGACGTCATGTCATATATCAGTAACGGAAAAAAGATCACAAGCACTGAATGCATCCTGTGCGGTGAATGCCGGATGGTCTGTCCCGTCAACGCTATCAGATAAGCGCTGAAACAAACAGTATCCCTGAAACATCTAATATATATATGGGAGTAGTCTCCCGGGAGGTGTATATGGGTGTAATATCAATGCTGATAACTTTTCTGCTGCTTTTTTCATCATGCGCTGAACGGCCTGATGAATCTGCCATCAAACGTGATTTCAGGCTGCTGTCGATGGAAAAAGCCGGCACGCTCACTCTTGAACCGGGTGCTTCATACCGGTGTCACAAATCGTATGTATATTCTCTGAACCGCAATACTTTCATATTGAAAAAATACAGTGTGACCGGGGAGGGCGCGTGGCGTCTTGAGGATGAGATAACCATCCCAAAGGGAAAAGGACCCGGGGAATCTGTGCAGCCTGCGGATTTCACACTGGACCGTGACGGAAAGCTGCTTCTCATAGACAGCGAGATGAACCGTATTGATATTTATGACAGTAATCTTGAGTTTCTGGACACAGTGCCCCTTGATCTGAAAGGGACCCTCCTGGAAGGTGACGGCATGATCGCGGCGTATGGAAAAGGTAAAGCCGCCATATCGCAGGTATGTCTGGAACGGGCGGGCTATGAGATGTCCCTGGCTGATTATGACAATGGCGGGATCGTCCGTGAGTTCGGGAGGCAGGTGGAGATCGATCTGAGTAATATGAAGACCTTTGTCGCCGCCACGGGACGTATCCAAGCCACAGGTAATACACTCTACAGGCTTACGTATGAGCCCATGCTGTATTTGTACCGCGAGACTACGCTGAAGAAAAAAATAGGACTGGATGAACTGCTTGATGAATACAATATCCGGCTTGTCATGCCCGGTGTCCGCAGCAGAAATAAAAAGAAAGAGGAAAAAGGTCCGAGGGGTATATCACAGTATGCCCTCCTGAAAGGAAGGACAGCGGGAACAGTGTGTCTGCTTATCAAGGACTTTCAGCGGAACCGTCTCCTCTGTCTGGAGTTTGACGACCAGGGGACCGTGATCGATAGATGGCAGATATCTTCTCCGGAGATATCAGAGGAGAGAATGACCAGTCTCTTTCTTTATGCCGGTGAATACCTGGCGCTTTACGGCAGAGGAGTTGATGAGGCGATTTTATATCATATTCGTTAATTGTGGCACTCTGACTTGAAAACTTCACAACACCGGGTATTATAAGTATATATGACAGGAGGTAACGCGCATGGTCTTTATAGGCTGGGTTGTTTGGATAGTCACCGCGGTCTGGTTCGGCATAGACTGCTATCAGGAGAGATTCAGGGCTAAATCCGAATCATATACACCGGATAAATGTGAACTTGTGTTCCTTGCGGAACGGCTGTTCCTGCTTTTCTTTTTTCTTATATTCCCCGCAAGGATATGGAATATCATCTGGCTTCTTGTGGTGGCGAAGGTGGCGGCTTTTCCCCTTTCAAGAGGAGAGATACCACTGCTTTCAGATTTTTTCCTGGGTCTGAGCGATATTATCAGCAAAGCGCTGCTCAGCGGCACGGAACATGAAAAACGGGAAGAATAGATCCTTTATTCTTCCCCGGGATAAAGAAGATGTTTAAGCTTTAGAAATATATCATTTAATTTTCTGTTCTCCGGTTCGGCCATTGAACGTTTATATAATTTTGAAAACCCTCTGCACATTGATAATCCCGCATCCACATATTTGTCGAACTGCGGCATGAGCTCCTCAGGGGGGGCTTCATTCCAGTCGGGATGGACCTTCGCGATCTTCTCTATTTCCTTTATGACAGGTTTAAAATCATTGAAAAAGACACTGGAGACAGTAATGATCTCGTCTGTCTCATCCGCTTTCTCCATATTCTCAGCGAACTTGTTCATGACGTCTGTGCCTTTGATGAGCACATCTTTCTCTGTATAGAAGTTATCCGGTGAAGATAACACGGAAACCGTTGCAAAAATAATCATGGAAATAACCAGCGCAGCTCTTTTCATCTTTACTCCTCTCATCTCTTATAATAATACAGAATTTTGACCCGTCATAGAAAATTCTGGAGAATTAGCATCCTGATGTGAATGTTATTTAGTACGAAATATGCTGATACCCTTTCAGGTTTAGAAAAAGATCGG
>CAZGIO010000069.1:0-8539 GCA_964525975.1 uncultured bacterium | reverse complement strand
ACGACGAACGCCGGCTGATATTTGCGCAGCGCGGCCGGGGTGTCCCGCTCGATCCGGCGGCTGGCGGCGTTCGCCCGCAGCCCGTGGCGGATCGCGAGCAGACTCAGCGGCGCCGTGACCAACGCGGGCAGGCGCAGCAGCGCGGCCGGGTGCCAGGTGACGAGCACCGGCCGGCCACCCGGCCCAGGCCACCAGCGGCCGCGCGCTTCGGCCAGCGTGATGCCGGGACCGAGCAGAGCGCGTGCGGCGGTGGCGCCCAGGGCCAGCAGGGCGGCGGGTTGCACCAGTTCGATTTCGCGCAGCAGCCACAATATGTTTTTTTATATATTTATCAAGAACCTTATTTCGTTGTCCATTGTTTGATATTTCTCACCACTGCAATGGAACATGCCTTCTGAAAATATCTTTGTGTATTTTTCACCCTCCACTGTGGCATCCCATGGTTTATTTCCTTCCTGCAGACTTGATTTTTCTTTTTCCAATGGTTATTCATTTTTTTTCGCAATTTTTTCTTTTTTTTGTAGAAATATCTTCTCCCCTCCCTTATGCTCTTTTTAGCAACAAGCGGGGGGTAATATGAACGATAAATTTGAAAAGATCCTTATCACTGAAGCAGAGATATCCAGCAAGATAAATGCCATGGCATCAGCCATAAACGCTGATTACTCAGGCAAAGAGATCGTCCTTGTTGGAATATTGCGGGGATCTGTCATATTTCTCTCTGATCTCGCAAGAAAACTGGACATGCCCGTAAGCTTTGATTTCATGGCAGTATCTTCATACGGAGATTCCACTGAATCTTCCGGGATAGTCCGCATAACCTATGACCTGAAGACTGATATCAAAGACAGACATGTCATCATCGTTGAAGATATTATTGACACAGGGCGCCCCCTGCACCATCTGACGGATCTTTTCCTTTCCAAGCAGCCGGCTTCACTGAAGATCGCCACACTTCTTGACAAACCCGACCGCCGTACTGTGGATGTGGATGTTGATTATATCGGTTTTACCATTCCCGATGAGTTCGTCATCGGTTATGGACTTGATTATGCCAATATGTTCAGGAACCTGCCCTACATAGCCGTTCTTAAGGAAGAGGTCTACTCAGAATAAGGGAGAGGACCCCTTTTACTCAGAGTCGTCCTCTTTTTTACTTTTAACCACTTTCTTAACCACATCCTGTGCTATATCGATTAACTTGCCCGGGATTGTGGATTTGGCTCCCGTTGTCAGAAAAGAGACTTCATTGTCGTTCACAATAATAAAACCCACGGGTTCTATGGACCCGCCCAGTCCCACCATATCGTTTCCCTTTGCTTTTCCCGTCCCCAGTCCGAAACCCACTTTAGTAAAGGGGATCACAGTGACTTTTTCACTAACTTTTATCGCGTCCCCTGTCACTGTCTGTGATTTCACAAACAGGTTCAGTCTTTCAAGGACTTCCGCAGTCTTTTCCATAAATACTTACCTCCTTTTATGATCTTAAGATCCACAACACTCTCCATGCGAAAATAATCAGCCATATTGCACTCTTTGACCAGAAATATATTTCCAAAGTGGGGAAAGACGAAAGCATAAAAGAAAAAATAGATCTTAGCGGGCATATTGCTGTTCTCCCTTACTGTGACGTTGGAGATAGAGAAGAGCTTAAGTATATCAACTATCTCACCAAGACCGCCTTCTTTTTTCTCCCTGTTTTCTTCTTTTTTTTTCTTTGCCCCCCTTTTTGATCCCTTGGAGAGCAGTCCTTCCCACTTCACTGTTTTTTTGTATCGCAGCAATCCTTTTTTTACCTGCAGGACCATGCCTTCTTCCCCTGCCGACATCATTATGTCAATTACCACGGCACAGCATCCTGTATATCTGGACCGCCCGTTTTTCAATCTCTCTCTGCATATTGACAGGTCCCGTTGCTGCAAACCATCGTTTAGAGGGATATTTTCTGTTTCTGTTCAGGATGGGACAGGAAGCTGTCTCTTTTATATCCCTCAACAGTTCCCTGGAACGTTCTCCCTCGGCTAGGACGTTGATGTAAGGTGTATTGCCCTTCAGCACAGCATGAAAATCATCTTTTTTCAGCCCCAGTATTATGGAAAGAAAGACCCGTTTCACCGCTGTCTTAGCATACCGTTTTGTTGAGACAGCGTCCACAGCATCCTCAAGACTCCCCGCTGTTTCAACGGCCCTTATGATCCTGTTCTCGAGTCCGTCGACCACACCTCTGAACCTTCTTATACGCTTTCCCTCTTTCATCACGCTGTACTGCAGCAGTTCCAGCATCTTTCCGCTTCCGCAGCACTGTTTTCTATCCAGGGCTTTTTCAGTCTGAGAAGGAACGGAACCCCTCCATGCGTCTCCACCTGAAAAGAGGTCTTTTCTTATCCCCGTTGCGCTCATCATCCTGTTTTTTATACTTTCATTATATCCCGCACCTATGCGTTTTACTGTAATAAAGGAACAGTTATCCCCCATCATCTTCATGCCGTGTTTTATATATTCAACACCTAGTATATTATTTGACTTCCTTAATAGATCCATATCTTCAAGTCCAAGGCTCTCCATGGCTTTCTCTCTGGCTCTGGGCATGGATTCCCCCTTGCCCATGAAATCTCTTATCATGGCAAACATCGTAGATTCATCTTTCACCATGATCTCAGCAGCGGCTTTTAACCTGGATATGTCTCCTGACTCGGAACCGAATGAGACAGTCGCCTCTCTTCCAATGTTCCGTATTATGTCCATTGCTCCGTATGCAAAATAATCCGATGATGCAGTGGCAAACTGGAGAGGGAGTTCAAAGACTATATCGGCTCCGTTCTCAATGGCTATGCCCGCTCTTTTTTCAGGATCAAGGACGGAAGGTTCTCCCCTTTGCACAAACTCCCCGGACATGATCACAGCAAGATAGTCGCATTTTGTTAACTCACGTGTCTTCTCCAGCTGATATTTATGTCCGTTATGGAAGGGATTATACTCGGCAATAATATATGATATTTTTTTCATAAATCCGGGAACCTTTTCCGTCTTCGGGGTGTTTTATATATGAACACAGCAAATAGACAGGAACCTACCAACCTCCTTTCTTATCCGAACCGGGTCTGGAATCCCCCCTCCAGGCCCGGTTCTCTTTATATTATTACAAAGTTTCCAAATATCAAGCATATAAAAAAGAAGCGGGACCTGAGGCCCCGCTTCTTATCCTTCTCATGAATATATTATATTATGTTCGTCTTATCGTGTTCCGTCAGATCTGACACATCTGAGGCCCACCCGAATATGCCTTCATTGGGGTTTTCACCGCGCAGTTTGTTCATGCGTTCCATGACCTTAACAGCGCTCTCATCATCGCATATGATATACATGAGCATGTTTTTTCCGGGCCATACATGATTATTGAACTTTGGCTCCGTTGAAAGCCCTTTGCCCAATACCTCCGGGATTATGGAATATCCCTTTACTCCCATGCTTTTCATCTCAGCCCTTATTTCTTCGCTGAATGTATCCGCATATATGATCTTTAGTTCCTTCATACCTTCTCACCCCTTTTTCTGGCCGCCTTTAGTTCAAATGTCATATAAAGCGTCGGTATAAGCAGCAGTGTCACAAATGTGGAAAACGTCAGTCCGCCGATGACAGAAAGCCCGAGAGGCACCCATGATTCAGCTCCTTCGCCTGTGGATAGAGCCATGGGAAGCATGCCGAATATGGTGGTAAGAGCCGTCATGAGCACAGGCCTCAATCTCGTCTCGCCTGCGGTCAATATGGACTTTTCCAGGGAGAGTTCCCTTGCTCTCATGAGATTTGTATAATCTATGAGTACGATGCCGTTGTTTACCACGATCCCCACGAGGAGTATCAGACCCACAAAGACTATGATACTCAGGTTCACTCCAAAGAGAGGCAGTATCAGGAAGACCCCGCTGAAAGCGAATGGTATGGATCCCAGTATGATGAACGGGTCTCTTAATGACTCAAACTGCCCGGCCATGACAAGATATACCAGTATGATGCCGCCGAGGACAGCAAGGGCCAGATACATGAACGATGTCTGCTGGTCCTTGAACGTGCCGCTTAATACGACTTCTATATCATCAGGAGTCTTCAATGTCTCAAGATATTTGTTTATATCCAAAGCCACATCTCCAAAGGGCCTTCCATGTGTGTCCGCAGTAACTTTGATCACCCTTGACTGTTCCATCCTCTCAATATCGACGGGGCCGCTCTCTATTGCGAAACCGGCGAGGCTTTCCAGGGGCACTCTCCTGCCGTACGGCGTCATTATCTGTGTGCCCTTCAATGTCTCGATATCTCGTCTCATCTCGTCCTCAAGCCTCATGAATATATCATATTCATTGCCGCCTTCTCTGTACCTGGAGGCTGTTATTCCATAATATTGAGCACGAATCTGGCTGCCCACCCCATACATTGTAAGTCCGTTCTCATAGACACTGTCCCTGTTGAGAAGTATCCGTATTTCCGGCTTACCCATCTCACGGGATATATCCGTGTTCCTTATCCCGGGTATTTTACTTATACCGCGCTGTATTTCCTCTGCTATGCCGTATGTCTTGTCCAGGTCATATCCGTAGATCTCTATGTTGACAGGAGAGCCGCCGCCGCCGAACATGGCTCCAAACGGGTCATCAGAACTCACAAAGAGTTTTTCTATGCCCTTTATATGTTCCAGTTTTGTCCTCAGGACTTCTGCGATCTCCTTGGCGCTCCTGTCCCGCTCTTTCACAGGCACCAGCACCATGGTATATCTTCCGATATTGATGTCTTCACGGTTTCCGAAAGCGGAAGCCATGCCTCCTTCAGAAACACCGGATATTGAAAACCTGATGTCTATCTCAGGCACTTCCTCCACACAGATCCTGTCGATCTCATGTACGATCTCTGAGGTCCTGTCATGGCTTGTCCCCTGAGTCATGACGGCATTGATCTCGATCTGGCCTGAATCAGACTCAGGCATAAACTCGGAACCGCCAAAAACGATAAAGACCACGAGAGACCCTGCAAAGATCAGTATGGCTGCTGTGATCACAGACTTTCTGTGATGTATGGCCCATTTCAGTGCTTTCGCGTATCCCTTTTCCAGTCTGACAAATATCTTCTCAGCCCCTTCAGCAAATCTTCCCTTTATCTCATTTCTGTTGAGGAATTTTGATGAGAGCATGGGTATAAGCATCATGGCGGTCACGAAAGAACCAATGAGCACGATGATGATGGAAAATCCCAGCTGTTTGAACATGATGGCTGAGATGTCATTTATGAAGAAAATGGGGAGAAAGATCACGATGGTGGTCAATGTGGAAGCCAGTATGGCAGATCCCACTTCCGAAGCGCCGTACATCGCGGCCTCGCGTCTAGACACACCTCTTCCCAGATGTCTGTAGATATTTTCCAGGACGACTATGCCGTTGTCCACCACCATGCCTATGGCCACTGCAAGGGCTGAAAGAGAGATGATATTGATGGTGTAGCCGTTCACGAACATAAGGATAAAAGCCACTATAAGTGACACTGGTATCATCAATGATATGATGAGACTTCCTCTTATGTTCCTCAGGAACAGCAGCACGACAAATATGACCAGTATGCCGCCTGTGAACAGTGTCCTCTGCAGGTTGCTTATGGAATCACTGATAAACTCCGAGCCGTCATAGGCCACTTTTACATCCATATCAGCGGGCAGTCTCGTCTTAAGCTCTTCTATCTTTTCAGCGGCTTTTTTTGCCACTTCCACTGTATTTGCCCCTGACTGCTTCTGCAGCATGACCACCATACCCCGTTTTCCGTCAATGTTGATCTCCCGGTCGTCTTCAAAATAACCGTCTTCCACACGAGCCACGTCTCTCAGCCTGACTTTTTTGCCGTTATATGTACCCAGTGCAATATGTTCAATATATTCCGGAGATTCGATCTCTCCCGGTATCCTCAGTACATAGTTCCTGCGTTCATTTTTTATGTTTCCAGCAGGTGTATCGGTGTTCTGAGCCGCAATTATACCAGCCACACTATTGATATCCATACCGAGGTCGTTCAACTTGTCTCTGTTGAAATAGACACGGATCTCTCTTATGGGACCGCCTCTCATGGCAACGGTACCCACACCCTTTACACGTTTCAGCGGTTCTATGAACTCTTCATCCAGTATCTCCCTCATGTTGTTCACGTTCTGTTCCGCAGTCACGGACAATACCAGTATGGGCATCATGGACATGTCGAATTTGAACACAGTGGGCCTTTCCACACCGTCTGGAAGATAGCCCTGCACAAGGTCGATATATCCCCTGATATCACTCAACGCCGTATCCATGTTCGTCCCGTACTTGAATTCCAGTGTGATGATTGAAAACCCCTCCTTGGATGTGGATGAGACTTTCTTGATATTGGGTACTGTTGAAAGAGATCCTTCAAGCACTTCAGTCACTTTTTTTTCTACATCTTCAGCGCCTGCGCCTTCATATGTGGTCATTACACTGGCTATGGGTGGTGTAATATCCGGAAACAGGTCTATCCCCAGAAGAGACAGCGATATGCCTCCTATTATGATTATCCCGATAAAGATCATTAATGTCATTACAGGGCGTCTTACCCCTATTTGAGACAGATTCATATCCTTACCTACCTGACTTTTACTTTCACATCATCGTTAAGATATTTCTGTCCCGCCACGATCACTTCTTCACCCTCATCGATGCCTGATACGATTTCAACATAGGTATCATACATCACACCCGTGGTCACTTTCTTCATGGCAGCTCTGCCGTTTTCATGTACAAAGACGTACTGCCTCGCAACCACAGATTCTTCAGGCACAGCTACCACATCCCTGCTCTCGATACTCAGCGTCACACGGGCGAACATCCCTGACCGCATCTTAAGCCCTTTGTTCACAGCTCTTAACCGCATGGTAACAGTATGGGTCATGGGATCTGATACTGGAGTGAAACTGTACAGGTAACCCTCAAACAGTTCGCCGGGATAAGCCTCGACTTCAAAAGAGACATCTACATCGCGGTTTATGGCAGGAAGATACTTTTCAGGAAGTTCTATCCTGGTCTCCACTATGTTCATGTTGGAGACCATGGCCAGCGGCATCTGACCCGGGATTACCGCCTCCCCTTTGTCAAGCATCGTCTGCCCAACTATCCCTGAAATAGGCGCTTTCACAACGGCAGGCTCATATTTCATACCTGTCATGTCCCTGTCTATAAGGGCTATTACCTGGTCTTTTTTAACAAAATCACCTTCACGTACTTTATAAGTAAGCAGTTTGCCGTCCACCTTTGAATAGACAAATACATCTTCTATGCCCTTCAGGGTAGCTGATGTCTTATATTCGTTTTTCATCTCTTTAACCGCCGCTTTTTCCACTGAGACATAATAGCTTATCTCTTCATTCTGGACGGCTTGTTTTCCGCAGCCGGAAAACATCAGTGCAGCCATTATCATAAAATTCAAAGCAGACTTCTTCATTTTTCCTCCTTAACAGACAATATACCCATGCTTTTTTTCAGGTTCAACATGGAGAGATTATAATCATACTGCGCTTTTATATATGATGCTTTCGCTGAATTGTAACCCACTTTCGCCTGCATCATCTCTATGAGTGACACCAGCCCCTCTTCGTAGCTTTTCTGGGCCATCTCAAGGGTCTCGTTCGCCAGATCGAGCCCTGTCTCTCCTGCGGACATGCGTTCCTGTGATTCCTCCACAGCTTCATGTTTCATGTTGATATCCATCTCGACTTTATGACGCACATCTGCAATGGCATCCTCCACCATATACCTGTTCTGTTTTACAGAAGCCAGGTTCTTCTCCCTTGAAAAACCGTCGAAAAGTTTCCATGAAAGAGCCAGTGAAAGATTATAGGATTCATCCCAGTCATCATCCCACTCCTCCTTACTCTGCCCGTAGGAGCCTGTGAGCACCAGAGACGGCAGATAAGCACCCTTTGACATGGTCTCTGTGTTTTTCAATATCTTTTCTCTTATGACCAGAAGCTTAAGATCATGGTTGTTCTCCATGGCTGTTTTTAAAGCTTCTGCTTTATCGGGACCACCGTTTATCTCAGACACGTCGAACTCATCTGCTATTGAGATATCATGCTCCCCGTCTGTGCCCATTATATTTTTTAGGTTCATCAACGCGGTCTTTTTGAATGATTCAGCGCTTATCCTCATGGGCACTGCGTTATTAAGCTCCAGTCTGGCCTGGAGCAGGTCCAGGTATGAAGCTTCTCCGTTATCATAACGTGCCTCTGTTATTTCAAGCTGCCTTCTTAATATATCCTCATTTTCCGCGGCCAGTCTCTCCATGAGGCTTGTATATATCACGTTATAATATGCCTCTGAGACATCAAATATCACCTGACTTACAGCCTTGTCATACCTGATCCTTGAAGCCTCTTTTTCTTTTCCCATGTTTTTTATGTTGTAAAAGACTCCTCCGCCGGAAAAAATCACCTGTGTGGCCGAGATCTGATACAGATAATCAGGCTGCATGTCTGTCTCGAACGTCATCCCCATCA
>CAZGIO010000068.1:0-8651 GCA_964525975.1 uncultured bacterium | reverse complement strand
ATCTGTCTTCAGCACAGCTGCCACCTCACTGATGATATTTTTTTCATTGAGGGTCAATGATACTGCGTCCTCACCGGTTACAGCTTCTATCCTCCGCACACCTGCGGAGACGCTGCTTTCTGACACGATCCGGAACAATCCCGTCTCACCTGTCCTTTTGAGGTGTGTGCCACCGCAGAGTTCCATGGAATAGTCCCCTGCGGAGACCACACGGACCTCATCACCGTATTTCTCTCCGAACAGAGCCATGGCACCTGCGTTTTTAGCCTCATCAAGGCTTTTGACCTCATGGGAGACCTCATGATCGGCCATGACAGCCTCATTCACCTCTTTTTCCACATCGTATAGTTCTTCTTTTGTGATCTGAGAAAAATGTGTAAAGTCAAAACGGAGCCGATGCTCATCCACATGGGATCCCGCCTGATTAACATGTTCTCCGAGGATGTTCTTCAATGCTTTATGGAGAAGATGTGTCGCAGTGTGGTTTCTCATGATACTCTGTCTTCTTTCAGCATCAACTTGCAGTTCACAGACATCACCTGTCTTCAGTGTACATTTCCCCTGGATTAGATGTATATGCACCCCGCCGCTTTTGCGTGTATCCGATACATGGTATTTTTCTGTTCCGCAGAGAATGGTCCCGGTGTCCCCGGCCTGCCCCCCTGACTCACCGTAAAACGGCGTCCTGTCAAAGACCAGATCACAGCTGCCGTCACGTTCCTGGACATACAGCAGCCTGCCGCTGTCTGTCACAGCGTCATATCCCGTAAACGCCGTTGCGGGAAGACCCTGTTCCACCACATAGCCGAAACGTTTTTCATCAGACGCCCCTTCCCAGGAGGAACGTCCCCGCTGCCGCTGCTCTTCCATGGCCTCACGAAAACCTTTTTCATCAACGGCAAAACCGTTTTCCTCAAGGATATCCCTGGTGATATCAATGGGAAAACCGTATGTGTCATAAAGGCGGAAAGCGTCGCTGCCTTTAAGCAGAGTCATCCCCCCGCTCTTCATCTCTTCCATGGACTCTTTAAGCACTGCGAGCCCCGCGGAAAGCGTCTCCATGAAGCGCTCCTCCTCCATCTTGATAAGATGCTGGGTATGCTGAGCCGCTTCCTTCAGTTCAGGATAGAAATCCCCGTACTCGCTCACTACCGTTGCGGAAAGTTTATACATAAAAGGCTCTTTTGAACCCAGCTTATCAGCCTGACGAAGGGCTCTTCTCAGGATCCTCCTGAGCACATAACCTCTCCCCTCGTTTGAGGGGATGATACCGTCAGAGAAGGCAAAAGTCACTGCTCTTACATGGTCGGCAATGATCCTGAGACTCACTTTTGTCTCATCATCATATTCAACGCTTAACAGTTCCGCGGCTTTCTCTATGACGGGAACGAAGAGATCCGTCTTGAAATTATTGTCCACTCCCTGCATTATGGAAGCGAGGCGCTCCAGTCCCATGCCTGTATCGATATTTGTTTTTTTCAAAGGCACAAGGTCGCCCTTCTCATCCATATTATACTGTGTGAAGACCAGGTTCCAGTACTCCACGAAACGGTCGCATTCACAACCGGGGGCGCAGCCCTCTTCTCCGCAGCCTTTTTCCGGCCCGTAGTCATAATAAAGTTCCGATGAAGGGCCGCATGGGCCTGTATCCCCCGCAGGTCCCCAGAAGTTATCAGCTTTCCCGAGCCTCACGATACGGTCTTCGGGAAGATACTCAGTCCATATGTCATATGCCTCATCGTCATCAAGATATACTGTGGCCCAGATACGTTCAGGATCTATTTTCATCTCTTTTACGGAAAACTCCCAGGCAAAATCTATGGCTTCCTTTTTAAAATAATCACCGAAGGAAAAATTTCCCAGCATCTCAAAAAAAGACTGATGTCTTGCTGTTCTGCCCACGTTTTCAAGATCGCTTTTCTTTCCGCCCGCTCTGAGGCATTTCTGGCAGGAAGCGGCTCTTGTATATTTCAGATTGTCTGTGCTCTGCGCCTGGAAATACTCTTTGAACTGCACCATGCCCGCAGATGTAAAGAGCAGTGTCGGGTCATCGGCGGGTATAAGGGGTGAGGAGCTCACCTGCTTATGACCTCTGGCCACAAAATATTCCAAAAACCTTTTTCTTATTTCCGCAGCTTTCATTTACGTTCTCCTTGTTGATCGTGTTCACATTCATTGATCGCTTCGATGATCATGGCTGAGTCAAACCCTTTGCCCATGAGATAGCGATACAGCTTATCCCTCAAGCCTTCTTTTCCCTTAAGAGACCTGTACTTTTTCACAGCGGCCCTTTTGAGGACCTCATACTCCCTTTTTTCCATATCCCGTTCTTCCATGGCATGAAGGACAAGAGTGTCGCTGACGCCTTTTCTTTTCAGCTTAAACAGCAGCATCCTCCTGCTGTCTGTACGGTTGAGATCGATGGAATCACTAACATAACTCTCATCATCTATAAACCTGTATTTTTTCAGCCTGAGGATCTCAGCCTCAGCCATCTTTTCAGAATACCCTTTGGAGCAGATATATTTCAACATCTCCGCTTCGGTCTTTCTGTAACGTGAGAGAAGAGCCAGCGCTTTTCCATGAAGTTTTTCCTCCAGCTCCACAGACCGGATCCTCTGGTCTTCTCCATCGGTGAGTTCTTTACCCACATAGAGGTTAAGCAAAGCGATGGTGTTCTCCTCGACCCCTTCAAAGAACTCATCATCTATATAGAGGTTATAACGCTTTTTATTCTTCTTCTGTTTCTCTATGGCCGTTATCTTCATGCTTTGTCTCACTAAAGAGAGCGGCCTGGAGTTTGTCGGAGATCTCCTGCAGCAGCTCAGGGGCTGATTTCAGGTAATCTTCCACGTTATTCTTGCCCTGTCCCAGGCGCATATCATTATATGAATACCACGAACCGCTCTTTTCCATGATATCCTCATCCACGGCAAGGTCAATGATCTCACTCACCTTGGAAATCCCTTCTCCGAATATGATCTGCACATGAGCTATCTTAAACGGAGGCGCCAGTTTATTTTTGACGATCTTCACTTTCACTTCATTTCCTATGTCATCGCCTGACTGCTTGATGGATCCCGTCCTTCTGATATCCATGCGCAGCGAAGAATAAAACTTGAGGGCATTGCCTCCCGTGGTGGTCTCCGGATTACCGAACATGATACCGATCTTCATCCTGATCTGATTCAGGAATATAAGAGCCGTCTTTGTCTTATTGATCACGCCTGTGAGTTTTCTCAAAGCCTGGGACATAAGACGCGCCTGAAGGCCCATATGGGAATCGCCCATATCTCCTTCTATCTCGGCCCTGGGAGTAAGAGCGGCCACTGAATCCACCACGATAATATCAATGGCGGAACTCCGGACAAGGGTCTCCACTATATCCAGGGCCTGTTCTCCATTATCGGGCTGGGATACCAGCAGGTTATCAATATCCACTCCAAGTTTTCTGGCATACACAGGATCAAGGGCGTGCTCAGCGTCGATAAACGCAGCCACACCTCCTTTTTTCTGGGCTTCCGCTATGATATGCAGAGCCAGGGTTGTCTTTCCCGATGATTCAGGACCATATATCTCCGTAACACGGCCTCTGGGTATACCCCCGATGCCTGTGGCATTATCTATTTTCAGAGAACCTGTTGATATAACTTCAGCGTCGAGATGGAAGTCGCCACCCAGACGCATTATGGTTCCTTTGCCGTAGTCTTTTTCAAGCTGGCTGATAGCCTTTTCCAGCATCTTGCCTTTAACATCTTCTGACATATGTACCTCCTTTAAGGATACTTTCTCATATTATAACGGAGGAAACATGTAATTCAAGAATGATTTGAGTATCAAATACCCAGAAGCGACCGCACCTTTTTAACGTACGTCTTGCCCACTCTCAAAAGAGAGCCGTCGTTGTCTTTCATCTGTATGTTTAGTTCTCCCAGAAACCATTTTTTCACTGAGAGCACTTTGTCAAGGGCGATGATGGTATTCCGGTGTATCCGGACGAACTTGCCGGGATCCAGATGATCCTGCAGCTGTTTCAGGTTCATGTCAAAGGGATATCTCCTGTCAGCGGTGTAAAGAAACACATACCGGTCTTCAGACTTGAAAAAGAATATGTCATCGCTTCTCACCAGGAGGACGTCCTGCCCGTTTTTTACAGGAAACATATCCCGCGGCTTATCCCGTTTCTCTCCCGCCGCTTTTTCCAGCCGTTCAATAGTCACCTGGAGTCTGTGAAGTTCCACGGGTTTAAGAAGATAATCCAGTCCTTCGCGCTCAAAAGCCTTCACGGCATACTGATCATATGCTGTTGTAAAGATCACACGGGACCTGTGTGTGGCTCTTTTAAGCACTTCAAAACCGTTAAACTCCGGAAGTTCCACATCAAGGAAGACAGCATCGGGCTTCAG
The DNA here is from genome assembly GCA_964525975.1 of uncultured bacterium. Taxonomy (GTDB): domain Bacteria; phylum Macinerneyibacteriota; class Macinerneyibacteria; order Macinerneyibacteriales; family DSCS01; genus CAZJQC01. The sequence goes on along the minus strand of CAZGIO010000068.1, from coordinate 4,245 downwards.
TTCATCGATCATATGCACCGCTTCCATACCGTCATGAGCCACTCCGGACACGACGATCCGGGGAAAATTAGCCAGCAGTTTTTCCAGACGGGCGGCGGACAGCCGTTCATCCTCCACTATAAGCACCTTCATTTTCAAAGGGCACCTCCATGGTTATTACAGTTCCTTTGTCCCGCTCCGACTCCACGGCAAATTCAGCCCGGTTTCCATACATAAGATTCAGCCGTTCACGTACGCCTTTCAACCCGAAACCTCCTTTCCTGTCAACGGAAAATCCGGCTCCGTCATCCTTCACGGTAATGACAAGAAGCCCTTCTTTTATCCGGGCTTCCACAGAGACTTTTCCTCCACGGCGGATTTTTGATATGCCGTGTATCACGGCATTTTCCACCAGCACTTCCACTGAGAGCATGGGCACATACGCTTCCGCGGCGTGTTCATCCATGATGATCTCATAATCAAGCCGGTCTTCAAGCCTGACTTTTTCCACTTCCAGATAGTTCTTTACAAGCGCCAATTCCTCTTTCAGAGTCACAGTATCCCTGTTCTCATCCAGCGCGGCTCTGTAGAGTCTTGAGAGGTTTATCACCGTTGACTCCACTTTTTCGGGACTCACATAAGCCAGCTCGGAAAGAACGCTGAGGGTATTAAACAGAAAATGGGGATTCAGGCGCGCTCTGAGAGACGCCAGTTTCGCAAGGGCGTTTTCCTTTTCAAGCTGAAGGATCCTCCTGGATTTTTGCGAGATGTTCCGCTTATAGACAAAGTTTTTATATACGATCAGGGTAACGGTGATACCCACTCCCACATTCAGAAGAAGGATCCTGAAGATAGCGGAAGATGCGTCATAATCCCATAAAACTCCCAGTATAAAATTGGCCGCGGCAGTGGCCGCCAGAACCACAACCGCTTCTCCCAGCACTATGGTAATCAGATTCTTTCTGAGAAACTGCAGCTTTTTAATACCGAAAAAAGCCCTGCTCAGAGAACCTATGCATTGGGCATTTACAGTAGCCACTGCCAGGCGGTTCCAGAAGAGGGAAAAATTACCCATGACAAGGGTAAGGAACAAAGCGATCACCAGAGCGATAAACTGATTGACCAACAACACTTTAAGCAGCCCGCGCATGTCCCCCCTCTCTTTTTTCAGGGGCGCGCCTCAGGCGCGTCCCTGATCAGTCATCACTTTTTCAGCAGGACAAAACCGGTATCCGATTCCGTTTCGGGATCCAGTCTCATAAGGACTTCTTCCCCTGCAAGAAGCAGGATATAATCATCATTGACGCCTACTACGGACATGCCCGGAGATTTATCTATGCCTTTGATCCTTACCTTTTCCAGATATTTTCCGCTTTCAGCGTCAAACACATCAATGAAGAATGGATATTCCCGGGTTTCAACGCCATCTTCAGTAATCTCATATCCGCTTGGGGAGGAAACATAAAGCCTGCCGTCATAATATTTCATGGCATGCACCACCATATCACCTTCGGGGTAAGACATGCCCTGTGAATTATTCCAGGCCACTTTTTCATAGTTTCTGTCGCTCTTCTTCATGATGGTGAGTTTTTTCTCACCTTCTATGGAATAGACCTCTATGGTGAAAGGGGCATTGAAATATCCCAGATAAATATCGCTGTTCATTTCATTAGATGTAAGCACGCCTCCTTTAAAGAGGATGCCGTCATCGGGTATCTCCACTTTGTCATACTGCTTGTTTACAGCCAGTTCCCCTGTCTCCCTGTCTACCACCGCAAGCCTTGTCTGCATGCCGCCGTTGAATATGAACCCCCCTGGTGAGGCATCGAACACGTGAGGGTAACCCATGCTGCTTTTTATCAGGGTCTCATCCACATACTCTCCCTCAAGGTCGTACACATTCACTCTGTAAGCCACCTGGTCATAAACATAGATGAGGTCGTCCTGCACACGCACGCTGGCGGGCAGCATAAGTTCACCGGGACCTTTACCCTTGGAGAATTCCAGCGTCCTTATTTTTTCACCGTCGAAACCAATGAGATGTATCATGACCTGCTCAGCGCGGTTCTGCATATAGAATATACCCTGGCTGAAAAAGCCGCAGGCATCAGCCGCATTAAAAATGGCGGCGAAATCATCCACACCCAGCACGTAAGCCACTTCCGCCACGGTTTCCCCGCGGGAAGGTTCCGTCCCGTTTTTCACAACACCTTTGGAACATGCCGCAGCCATAATCAGCACCACGGCAAAAAACAACACCTTTTTCATATCACACCTCCGATTGTACATAATACCACATACACAGCCATTTAAAACCTATTTTTCAGTAAGCTCCTTCATGAGCTGCTGTGTCTTATCATAAAACGGCGAATCCCCGGGGATCTTTCCCGCAGCCTTTACAGCCGCTTTGGTCTTTCCGTTTTTTGCGAGAGCTCTCACGTAATAGTAGCGGAACATCCCTTCAGCATCTTTCATGTTACTTTCATTCCCCATGTATATCTCCAGAAGTTCCAGGTCTTTTTTATCCGGTTTTTTTGAAGCTTTTATACAGTACTCAAAATCCGCCTCGACATCGTTTCCCCGCCCGAAGATACCAGGAAGGTTCATGGAACTTACGCCTCTTTCCCAGCGCACCCATAATGTGGCATTCTCATCTGCCGCAGCATGGTCAAGGTGATTCAAGCCGTTTTTGACGCAGCTCATCTTTCCCATGAGGTCGGCGTCCCGCGCTTTAAGTATATAAGCGGAGCCAAGCATGGACTCATGCCATATGTCCCCGGTCTCCTCAAACAGGGCGCTGAAAATATCAATGGCCCTGTCCACGGCTTCAGTATCCCCCTTCACTCCCTGATAATAAGCTTCCCTGCCCTGCATAACTGTCTCATTTCCATATGCGGCGCCTCCCAACATGAAAATAACCGTCAAAACAGTGATAAATCTCATGATATCCTCCTTTGTTTCCTGTGTTCATTATATGGAGATGTTTTTACAAAGATAAGCAAAATGCCACTAACGGACCTAATAAGGAGACTGAGATGTAAAATGAGGATACGAAAGAGAGAGAATAATGATGATCCACACACAACCAGCCCGGTTCATTGAGAGGGGAAAACTCAAGCAATGGACTCTAACAAGCGGTCACACCGGAATCTATCTGAAAATAATAAAGAAGGGGGGCTTAACGCCCCCCGATAATCAGAAACTGTATTTAAGAGCGATGCCCATGGAATCAGTATCTGTCCATTCAGCAAACTGCTCGATACTTGTGACTGAATCGCTCACTCCGCCGGCCATGAGAGCCGCGGCGACCTGTTCAGCTGTGGCTCCGCCGAGTCCCGCTTCATAAGGCCTCAGCGCATCGGCGATATCCGCTTCAACGGCGGCTCCGCTCAATGAGCTGTCTTTTTTTCCTCTCAGTCCGTAATAGAAGAACGTCAGTTCCAGTCCGTCTTTCACAGGAAGTGCATATTCCACATGGAACGAATAATCAAGATTAGCGACAGCCCAGATCACGCTGCTGTCTCCGCCGTAGTCCACGAAATTGGGGGCAAGGGGAGCGAGAGACGTGTTGGATGCGAGTATGCCGGCCAGTGTTCCCTTGGGCAGCCCCTGCATTCCGTCAAACTCTTCTGTGGAGACAGTTGTATAGTCAAAAGAGAACCTTCCAGGCAGTCCCATGAAGCCCATATCCGCAGTCACACCGTATGTCCAGAAACTGCCTTCGATATCTCTGGCTTCAGCGCCGTCTGTGGGCACCTGTTCACCGCTGACATTCTGATATCCCACATAAGGTTTGATACCTGCGGTCTCATATGTAAGCTGCGCATTGAGAAGTGTGTGTTTATATTTTCCTTCATATTCATAGATCTCATTTTCCGCTTCCGTGCGTGTGACTTTCGTACCGCCGGCTTCTCCGGCTACAAACTGTGCCGCTCCATTGAAACCAAAGCCCCACTTCCTGCCTTCAGCCCAGACAACCTTGTTAAGAGCGCTGTCCACATTCATGCCTGTGCCGATAAGAGAGATATCTCCCGCTCCGCGCACCAGCGCAAAACCCACGCCTGTGTCAGGGGTCACATGGAGATCCACCTGGAGCATGGGGAATGTGGTAAGGGCGGAAGCTGTATAGAAGACAAAGTCCTCATCTTCCGTATCACCAATATAGAAATGTGAGTATGCCGCATTGGCTGTGGCTTTCACAGTGGACACACCCACCATGATACCCAGAGGCCTGCCGCCCTTTACTTCAAAGGGCCTGCTCATCAC
>CAZGIO010000067.1:0-8679 GCA_964525975.1 uncultured bacterium | reverse complement strand
ACAGACCAGGAGAACAGGGATAATATTGCCCTCAACGAAGTGAAAGACGAGGACTTTTACATAGGTCTAACAGGGTATTTCATGCTTTTTGAGGAGAACCGGGAGCTCTTCTATGAGACAGTCGAAGCCAATTACTCCGGAGAGACAGCAGATGATGTGAGAGAATACATACTCTTCATGCTGAAGGAATCAGATAACAAAGCATTGTTTAAACGTCTGCTGGACATTGAGCGGGACCAGGTGATATTAAAACGGCTGGGGCGAGCTGAGTCATATCCCCTAAGGCAGGTGAGATACACCAATGAGGATTATAAGATCAGATTTTCCACGGATAAAGGCGACATCATCATACAGTGCTACGGAAAAGAGGCTCCACACAACGTTGATAACTTTGTGAGTCTTGTGAAGGCGGGTTTCTATAACGGCATCGTCTTCCACCGCGTGGCTTACGGACACGTTATACAGGCGGGAGACCCCCATGGAGACGGCCGCGGCGGAAGCGGCAACACAGCCATGGCTGAGTACTCACATCTCACATATGATGAGCCCGGCGTTGTGGGTATAGCGGACAGAGGCAAAGACACCGGGAGTTCCCAGTTTTTTATCAACCTTACGCCACGTTATCATCTTAACAGCAGGTATACGATAATCGGCCGTGTCATCCAGGGCATGGATGTGGTATACCGTATTGAACGGGGCGACAAGATAAACTGCACAGCAGTCCTTCGTTCACGATAATATCACGAAGTACAAACAGTCTGTCTTTTATTTTTAGTGGGAAATAAAAAAGGATAATCCATGAAAAAGGGGGCCTTGAAAGCCCCCTTTTTTTTATTGTTTATTCCGCCTCAAGCCTGTCCAGGATAAAGGCATATTCAAACGCCAGTTCACGGAGCCAGCTGTAGCGTCCCGACGCGCCCATGTGGCCCGCGCCTGTATTCATCTTCAGCAATATGAGGTTATCGCTTTTACCCACGGTATCACGGAGTTTTGCAGTCCATTTCAGAGGTTCCCAATACTGTACCCGGGGATCGTTCAAGCCCCCTGTTATAAGCATATCGGGATAGACCGCTTTATGGATATTATCATAGGGTGAATATGATAAGATATATTCAAAATATTTTTTCTTCTGAGGATTACCCCATTCTTCGTATTCAGCCACAGTAAGGGGTATTGTGGGGTCAAGCATGGTATTCACGGCGTCCACAAAGGGCACAGATGCCACGACCACAGCGAAGAGATCAGGGCGCATATTGACCACTGCTCCCATGAGCAGCCCCCCGGCGCTTCCCCCTGAAGCCACAAGTTTACCGGGTTCCGTATAGCCTTCTGCCACAAGATGTTCAGCGCACGCGATATAATCTGTGAATGTGTTCTTTTTCTTGAGCAGCTTTCCCTGGTCATACCAGTCCCGTCCCATCTCACCGCCTCCGCGGATATGGGGTATGGCAACGATAACCCCCCTGTTGAGAAGAGAGAGCCTCACAGATGAGAAATAGGGATCCATGCTGTCACCGTACGCGCCGTAGGCGTAGAGATACAGAGGAGCGGGTTTTTCCACTTTATCGGGGGCATATACAAGTGTGATGGGGATCTTCACGCCGTCTGCCGCCTCGGCATAGATGCGTTTTGACTCATATCTGCTTTTTTTATATCCGCGTACTTTTCTCTCTTTCAGCACAATGAACTCTTTTGTATCCATATTATAATCATAAACAGTGGACGGAGTGATCATCGATGTATAAGTAAAGCGCAGAAGGTTGGTATCATATTGATAGTTTTTACCTGAATATATATCGCAGATCTTTTCCGGGAATTCAATATAGCTGCCTTTCTCCTTGCCGTATGGTTTAACGAGCACTTTTTTGTATCCGTTTTCACGCATGAAAATGACCAGATGATCTTTAAATATCTCATAATCTATAAGGGTCCGGTTTTCATCATGGCCAATGACTGTATTCCATGCGGCGCTGTTCCGGTAATCCCGGGGTTTTACGGACATGAGCTTAAAATTCCTTGCGTATTCATTTGTGAATATATAGAATTCTCCTCTGTTGTGAGAGAGATAATATTCCACCCCTGTCTTTCTGGGCGCAAAGACCTTAAATCCCTGTCCCACTTTATCAGCGGGAGCAAAACGGACCTCGGAAGTCATCTTGGAACTGAGGCCTATGAAGAAATATTCCCTGTCCTTGGATTTATATATCCACGTCCAGTATCTGCCGTCATTTTCTTCAAAGAGTTTCTTATCCGCTGAACCATCGGGTTTATGGAGGAAGACTTGATAAGGCCTGTTTGTCTCATCAGATACTGTATAGAGAAAAGACCTGCTGTCATTAAGCCACTCAAAACCATCGACGATCATATCTGTCTCGGTTGCTTTTCCGTCTCCGGATAGGTCTTTGACCGCCAGCCTGTAGTTTTCAGAGCCGTCTATATCATATGTATAGGCGAGCTTCTGCTCATCGGGGCTGATCTTCATCAAGCCAACATTATAGTAATCATGGCCCTCTGCGAGGATGTTTACGTCCAGAAGTATCTCTTCTTCAGCATCCTCCTCATCTTTTTTTCTGCAGTATATCCTGTATTCACTGCCTTTTTCTATCCTCGAATAATAGAGATAAGAGCCCTCTTTTTCCGGCACGGTAATATCTGTCTCATTGAGTCTTTTTTTCATCTCCTTAAAGAGCTTGTTCTGCAGCTTGTCTATATGTTTTGTCATGGCTTCGGTATAATCGTTTTCAGCTTCAATATAATCCATGACTTCCACTGAACCCCTGTCCCTCATCCAGAAATAGTTGTCTGTCAATGTATAGCCGTGAATCTTAGTCACGTGGGGCACTTTTTTGGCAACAGGCGCGTTGGCTTCAACGTCCCTGTCCGCTCCGCAGGCGGCCAGCAAAGCCGCTGCCAATATCAGAAAAACAATTTTTTTCATATTTCCTCCAAATCAGTCTTCTCTTATTTTAATGAACAATTTCCGGTTTCTGGGGCCGTCGTACTCACAGATAAATACGCGCTGCCACTGTCCTGTTGCAAGTGACCCTTCTTCAACGGGGATGATCACTGAACTGCTTGTAAGCAGAGTCTTGATATGTGCGTCGGAATTACCTTCAAGATGTTTATAACCGTCATCCGGCGGTACGAGTTGAGCCATTTTTTTCAATATATCAGCGGTTACATGGGGGTCATAACCCTCATTGAGGGTTATGCCGCAAGTCGTATGGGGGACATAGAGCAGAACATCGCCGTTTATCATGCCGGTCCTGCGCAGTTTTTCGTTCACCTGTCCTGTGACATCCACCATCTGGAATCTTTCCGTGGTCTTGACTTCCAGAATTATCATACGCCTCCTTTTAGAGAGCAGCGTTCAGATATCAAGTAGTTTTCTTTTCTCCAGTATCCACACAAAGACCAGTGACAATACCAGTCCCGGAAGCATGAACGTCCCGTTATAGATGATGGAATAAAGCAGCGGCCTGGTGCCTTCGGGCGCATAAGATGCGAAGAAGACCACTCCTGAGAGCACATGGCAGCAGACCCGCATAAAAGCCGCAGCTGTGACACCCAGTGTCCATCGTCTTCTCATGAAACCGGCTACCCCGAGAGCGGCGAACGCGGCGGGGTAATCCAGCACTGCCTGAAGGGGGTGCACCACATAGCCCCCGAGGAGCATCTGTATAAGTCCTGCGGCTGCCCCGGCATAGATGCCTCTGAACCCGCCCCTTCTGAATGCATATATGAACAAGGGGATATTCTCAAGTGTGACAGAGCCGCCCTGGGGCATACGCCATATCTTTATATATGAGAGTACCACAGTAAGGGCTACTGCCACGGCCCCTTCAGTAAGTCCACGTATTCTTTCTTTTCTCGCGGCGCTCATTTTATCACTATATTCACTATTCTGCCGGGGACCACTATGGTCTTGACCACCTGTTTATCCCCGATATATTTTGAAGCTCTTGTATCATCCATTGCGATCTTAAGTATCTCATCTTTGGAACCTTCCGCCGGCGCTTCGATCTCATAACGCACCTTGCCGTTGAACTGCACAGCAAGCTTCACGGTATCGGCCACGAGTTTATTCTCATCGTATGAAGGCCAGTCGATATTAAAGACCGAATAACTGCCTCCGGCTTTTTCCCATAACTCCTCGATGATGTGGGGAGCAAAAGGAGCCAGAAGAAGGAGCATGGTCTTTATCACTTTTTTCAGGAATGCGCTGTTCTGTTTATCCCGGGGCACATCCTGCACATATTTATATATCTCGTTATTCAGTTCCATGATCTTGGCTATGGCGGTATTGAAACGGAAGTCCTCTGTATCCTCGGTGACACCTTTTACCGTCACGTTGAGCTTTATCTCCAGGTTCTTCTCAGGTCCACCCATGGCGCCATCTTCAGCAGCGCCCTTGAACACACCGGCGCACCATTCATCATCGCATACCAGCCGCCAGATCCTGTCCAGGAACCTGTCGATGGCCTTTATAGTGGAATCATCCCAGGGACCGCCCTCGGAGAAATCAAAAGCGAACATGAGGTACATCCTGAACACATCTGTGCCGTAAAGGTTTATATAATCGTCGGGCACCACGGTGTTGCCTTTGGACTTCGACATCTTATTCCCGTCGGATCCCAGGATAATGCCCTGGTGACGGAGACTTTTGAACGGCTCCTCAAAATCAATGAAACCCATATCCTTGAGAGCCATTGTGAAAAAGCGGGCATAGAGCAGATGCATGACTGAATGTTCAGCCCCGCCAACATATTTATCCACGGGAAGCCATTTATTGACCATATCCGGGTCAAAGGGTTTGTCTGAAAGTCCCGGATCCGGATAACGGAGAAAATACCAGGAAGAATCCACAAATGTATCCATGGTATCCACTTCTCTCACAGCGGGCCCGCCGCATTTGGGACAGACTGCATGTTTAAAGTCATTATGTTTTGCCAGTGGTGATTCCCCTGTGGGTTCAAACACCACGTCATAGGGCAGTTCCACGGGGAGATCCGATTCATCCACGGGGACCTCGCCGCATTTATCACAATAGACAATGGGTATTGGAGCGCCCCAGTAGCGCTGACGGGAAATAAGCCAGTCTCTGAGCCTGAAGTTTACTGTCTTTTCACCGAAACCCTCTTTTTCAGCTTTTTCGATGACTGCGTCCATAAAATCCCGGGAATCCATTCCGTTGTACTCTCCGGAATTTACCATGGAGCCCGGTTCTGTATAAGCCGCTTCAATTGGTGTCTCATCACCCTTTGTTTCTGAGATGACGCGGCGTATTTCCAGGCCGTATTTTGACGCAAACTCAAAATCCCTCTCATCGTGCGCAGGCACGGCCATCACAAGCCCTGTACCGTATGTCATGAGCACGTAGTCAGATACCCATATGGGCACCTCTTCGCCGTTTACGGGATTTACCGCATAAGCTCCGGTAAAGACGCCGGTCTTTTCCCTGGATACAGAAAGCCTGTCGATCTCGTTCTTCTTTGCGGCTTCCATGCGGTAAGCCTCAACGTCTTTCTTTTGCCCAGGAGTCACAAGTGTATCCAGATAAGGATGTTCAGGAGCCATGACCACATAGGTCACACCGAAAAGAGTGTCCGGCCTTGTGGTAAAGACAGTGAACAAGTCTTCATGACCTTTGATCCTGAAATCTATGCGCGCGCCTTCTGACCTGCCGATCCAGTTTTTCTGGGCGTTTTTTGTCTTTGAAGGCCAGTCAAGCCCGTCAAGGTTATCCAGCAGTTTCTGAGCGTAATCTGTGATCTTGAAGAACCATTGTGTGAGGTTCTTTTTTATGACCACTGTCCCGCACCGTTCGCATTCCCCGTCCACCACCTGCTCGTTTGCGCGCACGGTATTACAGGAGGGGCACCAGTTCACAGGAGCGTTTTTCCTATATGCGAGTCCGTTTTTATAGAGCTGGAGGAACATCCACTGGGTCCATTTATAATACCCGGGATCACACGTATGAAGCTCGTGGTCCCAGTCATACATTGCGCCGATCTTTTTCAGCTGTTTTTCCATGGTCTCTATATTGGACTCAGTTGAATCCTTGGGATGTCTCCCTGTCTTGACAGCATAATTTTCAGCGGGAAGTCCAAACGCGTCAAATCCCATGGGTTCGAACACATTGTATCCCTGCATGCGTTTCATCCTTGCCCAGGAGTCATTGGGTCCGTAATTATACCAGTGACCCACATGAAGGGTTGCTCCGGAAGGATAGCTGAACATGACAAGGTTATATAGTTTATTGTCTGTCGCGCTCATATCAGTCTTATACAGGGATGACTCTTCCCACTGTTTCTGCCATTTTGTCTCGATCTCTTTAAAAGGAAATACTCCCATAACTTGTTCCTCCCGGTTATTTTTTTGTAGTATAATGATAATTTGAATAAATTCAAACAGATTTTAAATGATATAAGCCTGGAATTTCTGCTTCAAACATGATTATTTCCTTAAGAAAGAGAGAAAAAACAGAGGTATTGAGAAAGGGAGCGGTTTTAAGCCGCTCCCTGATGATCACTTTTCCACATATATGCGGACAGTATTTCCGTTCCCGTCATCGATATTGACGATATCCTCGTCCATATCCTCGATGCCTTCGCCGAGGTTTTCAAGGATTGCATTGATGTCCACGTTTGAGTCTTTCAATGCATCTGAGGGGATTATCCCAGCCACCATCCTGGAAAGACGGAGAGGTATGGCAATGCGGACTTTTTCACCGTCCACTGAATCCACGATGATACGCAGTTTGCCCTTGACCTTTGACGCCTTGCCGGATCCGATATTTTTAGACAAGCCGGCAGATGATGTATTTCCCATGGCTGTAAGAAGCTTTTCAGCCTCTTCAGCTGTTATCTTTCCTTCTTTGACCATTTCAAGTATTCTGATCTTTTCGTCCATAATCACTCCTTTATTAAAGTTTTACCATTACTATCTGTTTATCCGCGATTTTCACATCCACTTCTATCACGTCGGAAAGGCTCACCAGAGGGAAATGTTTAATAAAACAGTAGATATTAGTGAGCAGAAGAAAACCAGGTTTAAAAACGAGGTATCTTAGTTCAAATGCCCCATGATTGACCTCAAAGAGGGAAAAAAACGGAGTTACCGGAAGTTTGACCTTCAGCAGCCTCAGCACATAGATGACAAGGCTGTAGACAAGTAAGATCTTGGCCACGAGTTCCAGTGTCCCGTAAAACCCCAGCGCGATGGTATACATGGCGTACCAGAGAGAACAGACTGTGAGAAAAAGAATCGAGGAAACAGGCTGTTTTCGCGCGATGAACCCTTTGATCACATAAAAACTCAAATAAATAAATATAAAGAGCAGATATTTCATTACTCCCCCTTAAGGGCTTTAAGCAGTTTTTCAGCCTGAGCCACATCGATCTTTCCTTCATTGAGCATATCCAGTATTCGTGAGGCCGACCGGTCTTCCTGCTGTTCCACGTCAACGGTCATATCCTGTTTTGCCGAGCTGTCGTTTGTAAATGTGAAGATCTTGCTCAACTTTCCCAGCTTGCCCAGTTTTCCCAGTGATGATAAGTTAAACTCTTTGAATCCGGCTCCCACAGAGGAGATCTGGTCGCCTTCCTGTGTGCAGTTGACATCAATATCTCCTGAGACCGCCTTAATCATGAGCCGTCCCTTGCCGGATCTTTTTGTCGCATTTATGCGCACGTCCCCGGAGACACTTTTCAAAGCGATATCCGATTCAAGGTCCAGATCGCCTTTAAAAGAGAAATCTCCGGATATCAGCTTTCCTTCAAAACCCTTCAAAGTACCTTTTTTGATATCAAGGTCTCCTGAGATGAGTTTGGCTTTCATGGAACCGCGCATCTCTTCCATGTCAATATCGCCGCTGAAGGACTGTACTGCGCATTTCCCTTCGAATTTTCCCTGCACGTCAAGATCCCCTGAGTAGAGCACCAGGTTAAGATCCCCTTTCAGGTCACCTGTTGTAATGTCGCCTGCATAGGCTTTTATGGAGCCTTTAAGGGCGACGGGGGGAAGCCCCAGTATGAGGTCAGACTCATGAGAGCCCATTAACCCCTCGAGATTGCTGTCTTTCTTTTTTTCCACGACGCTGAGCACATTATCAGCGAAAGAGATGTCGAACATCTCTTCAACAGTCCCTTTTCGAAGATCGGGGAATTCCAGGGTGATCTTGTTTTTAGTCTCTTTGATGGACATATCCCCTTTTCTAAGGTTGATATTAAGGATCAGCTCTTTACCGTTAAACTTGAACTCCATACAATCACCTCTCTTCAAGCCTTTTCATGGCTTCTTTAAAATCGATCTTTCCCTTATCGAGCAGGTCGAGTATCTCTCTGCGTCTGCTGTCTTTCATCTCATCATCGCTGAATCCCAGTGCTGTCTTGGCTTTTTTAAGGAGGTTTTTCACTTTGGGATATGAGCAGTTAAGAATTTTTTCGACCTGTTTGATATTACCTTCAGTATAGACAAAGACTTTGATGAAATCAGATATTTCCTGATCCGCCGCGCCGAAATCCCCTGTGTCAAACTCACCGGAGATCTTGACACCGCAATCTTTGCAGATGATCTCTGTTATTTTGATATTTCCGCCGCATACAGGGCAATTATTTATCTTCATATCATCTCCTTTCAGATATAATATAACGCCATATATTAATAATGTCAATACCC
>CAZGIO010000066.1:0-8771 GCA_964525975.1 uncultured bacterium | reverse complement strand
GTGGCGGTGTAGGTGTCGCGCGCGGCGGGTGCGAGCGGTGCCACTGCAGCGACCGTCAACGACTGCGCGGCCGGAGCGCCCCCTCACGGCTTCAGCGGTCCGTTCTCCCACACCCTTAACGGACATGAGTTCCTCCGCGGCAGCATCCATGACGCCTTTCAGGGATCCGAACTTGGCTATGAGTTCCTTTGCGCGCCCTTTGCAGTCTCTTCGGACATCCACCACGCCCAGGAGCATCTCCAGGACTTCATAATCGGCCAGAGCAGACATGCCGCCCCTGGCGAACCGCTCTCTCAACCGTTTTTTATGACCCGCTCCGTTTTGATCCATATCAGTATGAAAAAAGAGGTTCGATCTTTATATGGACGATGCTCACCTTTGGAAATGCTGTTTTGATCATCTCTTCCAGCCTCTTTTTCAGTGCGTCCACCTCCTCTCCCGCTGCCCGTCTCGCTATGGATATATCCAGGCATATTTCTATGACTTTACTCCCTTTTTTCCTTATATCATGAACAGAGTCAGCAAAGTCGTATTCAGGCAGTATTTCCCTTATCATTGCTTCTATCTCTCTTATCATGGGGTTTGTAGTATCAACGGGATCTATATGCACCACGCTTTTGATGTTAAAATGGCCATCCAGCCGTTCTTCTATCTTCTCACTGATCTCATGGGCTTCCCTGAACGTCATCTTCTCATCCATCTCTGCGTGGAGGCTCACCACTTTATAATCCCCGTAATTATTGACGATTATGTCATGTATGCCTTTTACTTCCCGGGATTCCAAAGCTTTCTCTTTGAGCGCTTTTAAAAAAGCGGGATCAGGTTTCTCCCCTATAAGCTCACTTGCTGATTCTCTGGCCATGGAAAATCCTGAATAAAGGATAAACACTGAGACCACGAGGCTCAGCCATCCGTCGGCCCCGGGGATAATAAAAGTAGCCACGACCACGGCGGAAGATATGGCGTCTGTCCTGTGATGCCAGCCGTCTGCCTTCAAAGTCCTGGAACCGATTTTTTCGCCGATATAAAAAGAAAGATGTGCCATAAGTTCTTTGATAACGATTGTCACGGCAATGACCGCGGCAAAGATCAGAGACCTCTCCACGTCTTTATGCTGGGTAAGCGCTTCAAATGAACGTTTTACAAATTCCAGGCCTGTGAGTATCAGAAGAAAAGAGATGACAAGTGTCGTAATATGTTCGATCCTGCGGTGTCCGAAGGGATGCTCGCAGTCAGGAGGCATATATGCGGCTCTGAAACCCATGACCACTCCTGCGGAAGATATCACATCACTTACAGTATGGACAGCATCAGCGATCACAGCCACGGATCCGCTGGCAATGCCGATGGCCAGCTTGACAGCAAAGAGTACCATGTTCAGGATTATGCTTACATATCCCTCAAAACGGCCCCAGTAGCCTTTATCCGTATAGGGATGCGACTCGCCGGTTTTTTTTAACAGAAAATCAAAGACTCTTCTCACGGAACACCTTTAAAATAAGCTCCTTCAGCTGTTCCATTGCGGCTTTATCTGATCCAAAGAGCTTATTATCATACTTCACGCCCTTTTCAGTCACTACGGCCAGTCTTGTATCGTCCACGCCAGTCTTTTCAAGATCAGCCTTGTCTGACTCTTTGATGATAAGGACAAAGGGGGTCCCGTCTGATGGAATATCCTTTATGGCGGTGATCTCCCCTTCAATAGAATCGACGATCCCGTTGTATTCACTGTCTTCGCCATGTTCCAGAGCCAGTATTTTCACCTCTTTTTCAGGTTTTAATACACATACGCCCCCGGAACAGTCCATCTCACCATGAGCAAAAGAGACAAGTGAGACAGCGGCAGAGACAATCAGCATGATCAGTTTACTTTTCACGATATTGACACTCCTTTTTTATCAGAACTCACAACATTTCCCAGCACGACGGGTTTTTCCCCCGCCTCTTTAAGGATGGACAATGCTTTATCCGTTTCTTCTTCACGGACTGTGAGTATATATCCGATGCCCATATTAAAGGTATGGAACATCTCATCTGTATCCACACCTTTTTTCTCTATCTCTTTAAAAATATCTGGTATCTCCCAGCTCTCTTTCTTAATCTGCGCCTCAAGGTTCCCGTGGAATATCCTGGGTATGTTTTCATAGAAACCGCCGCCTGTCACATGGACCATTCCCCTGACAATGACTTTTTCCAGTACTTTCAGCACATTCTCAACGTATATCCTTGTAGGTTCAAGCATCTTTTGCATCATAGCCTTATCCGGTTTTTCACCAAGCAGCGCTTTCCTTGCCAGACTGAAGCCGTTGGAATGTAGTCCGCTGGACGGCAGTCCGAGCAGCACGTCTCCCGGTTTGACCAGGGCTCCTGTCACAATATTTTCCTTCTCGCAGACGCCCACGGCGAAACCTGCGAGATCATACTCATCCTCCTGGTAAAAACCGGGCAGTTCCGCAGTCTCGCCTCCGAGAAGAGCGCATCCCGACTGCCTGCATCCCGTTACTATCCCTTTGACTATCTCTTCTATCAGTTCCGGTTCCACAGCAGATGTGGCTATATAATCCAGGAAAAAAAGCGGCCTGGCTCCCTGTGCCAGTATGTCATTGACGCTCATGGCCACAAGGTCTATACCCACTGTGTCATGTATGCCTGTCATAAATGCCAGTTTCAATTTTGTGCCCACGCCGTCGGTCCCGGACACAAGTACAGGTTCCTTATATCCCGCAAGTGCATACAGTCCGCCGAATGAACCCAGGTCGGTTATCACGTTGCCGTCAAAGGTCTTTTTTACCATGCTGCTTATACGTCGTACCGCTTCATTGCCCTTTTCTATATCCACGCCAGCGTCTTTATATTTCATACCTTTCCTCCAACATCTTTTAGACCGTTAATCTCATCCTCCGTCAGATATCGCCATTGTCCAGGTTCAAGATTCCCTATTTTCACATCCCCGATCCGCACACGAGTCAATTTTGAGACAGTGAGTCCCACTTTTGAGGACATATTACGCACCTGTCGGTTTTTTCCCTCGGTTATTACTATCATGAATGAGCGGGGACCTGTTTTTTTTACAACGGCGGGTCTTGTCTCCCTGCCCTTTATGTTCAGCCCCGCAGCCATCTTCTGCAGCGCTCCAAAGTGTACGTTCTCCTCTGTCTCCACAAGATATTCTTTTTCTTTCTCATTTTCAGGGGACATTATTGAATATATAAATTCGCCGTCATCTGAAAGGATCATGATCCCTTCACTTTCTTTGTCGAGTCTCCCCGCATAAGCCATGCCTTTGACTATATCTCCCAGTACATCCAGCAGGTTCTTGCCTTCATCTTCTGCAAATGTTGCGGTGATGCCCGGAGGTTTGTTGAACAGGATGTATCTGTATGATGAAACGGCTTTTTGAAGTTCAGGTAAGAACTCTATGGTATCCCCTGCTTCATCTACTTTGAAAGCCGGGTCTGTGATCACCGACCCGTTGACCTTGACATAGCCTTTTCTTATATACTCTTCGCTTTTACGCCTTGATGCTATACCCATGTCCTTCAGACGTTTATTGAGTCTGACAAGTCCCATGTCAATCCAGAAGTCTCATCTTTCGCGCCAGGGCCCCTATCACGGGAAACTCAAATATCGTCTTGAAGAAAAAAAGCACGATGCCTGTGACAGAGATAGAAAAATGCAGTATCATCAATATAATAAAGATCAGTTCTCCCACTTTGGGGATAAAAAGCGTCAGAAAACTGAGGAGAAAGAATATCAGCTGAACGGCGCCCTGTTTCGCATGCACGTAGACAAACCTGTTTTTCCCCGGATATATGAAAAGCGGTATAAGCGAAAGAGGGAGTCCGTAAGCAAGGACTCCCATCCACCATCTCGCTTTAAACATGTCTTTGCTGTCAAAGGAATAATAATCCTTTTTTCTCATTATTCAGCCAGAGCCTTTCCGCGCTTGTACGCCTCGAGGTTTCCCTCAACTGTCTTCGGAGGCACCATGTTTTTAATAGCCTGTGTCATGGCATCATCATCGATACCCATAAGCTTTGATACGGTACCCAGAAGTACGACATTGGCAAAACGGGGATTTCCCAGCTCTTTTGCTATATTTTCAGCATCAACGGCATAAAAACGTTTCCCGTAAATATCTTTTAAAGAATCTGCAGGTGCCTGTGGATATTTCTTATCTGAAAAATAAACAGAGTTGGGTATGATCTCTGTTGTGCTGGATACCAGATATCCGTCGTTTTTCAGATATTTTGAAAACCTCATTGTCTCCAGCAGTTCGAATGAGAATATCATGTCAGCTTCACCTTCACCGATAAGGGGAGAATATACCTTTTCCCCGTAACGGAGATGAGAGTTCACGCTGCCGCCTCTCTGGCTCATGCCGTGGACTTCGGCTTTTTTTACATCATAACCCTGTATCATCAGCGCTTCGCTCAATATCTCGCTTGCTGTAAGCACACCCTGACCGCCGACTCCCACCAGAAGAATATTTTTTACTTCACTCACGTCAACCACTCCCTTACTTGACAAGTTCTATGGCGCCTTTTGGGCATACCTGAGCGCACACTGAACATCCTGTACACATGGATTCCATGATCATAGCCTTTGTCTCATCGCTGTTTTTGATCACAGCGGGGCAACCGACTTTCAGGCAGAGCCCGCAGTTAATACATTTATCCTCATTGACTTTGAACTTCTTTAGGTCATATTTCCGTCCTCTGATGAGCATACAAGGATTCTTCGTGATGATGACTGAGACCTCTTCCCTGGCCATCTCTTCAGATATGATCTTTTTCAGCTCTGCAAGATCATATGAATCCACTGTCTTCACATGTTCAATGCCCAGTGAACGGGCAAGCGCTTCAATATCGATCTCTTTTGTGGGCTCACCTGTAAGCGTGTGACCTGTGCCCGGATTCTCCTGTCTCCCTGTCATTGCTGTGATCCTGTTATCCAGTATGATGATGGTATTGCTGCCTCTGTTATAAACCGCGTCCATAAGTCCGGTAACTCCTGAATGCATAAAGGTCGAGTCTCCGATCACGGCTACGGATTTTCTTGAAAAATCCATGCCGAGAGCTTTTTCAAGACCGATATTCACTCCGATGGATGCTCCCATGGCAATGGTGGAATCCATGGCTGACAAAGGCGGCTGCACACCCAGCGTATAACAACCGATGTCGCCTGTCACCACAGCTTTTAATTTATTCAATGTATAGAAGACCCCTCTGTGTGGACATCCCGCGCAAAGTACAGGGAGTCTCACCGGCATGGCCGATGTGTCAAAGTCTCCGGCCTCTGAATGGGCGCTGTTCCCGGTGACTGCTTCAGTCAACAGCATGGGATTCAGTTCCCCTATATTGGAGATGACCTCTTTACCAATGACATCTATGCCTTCGGCTTTGGCCATATCTTCGATAAATGGTTCAAGTTCTTCTACCACATATGCCTTCTCCACGCTCTCCGCGAACTCTCTTACAAGATCCACAGGAAGAGGATATGACATGCCGAGTTTCAATACGGCAGCGTCGGGAAAAGCTTCTTTAACATACTGATAGGATATGCCTGATGTGATGAAACCAATCTTCCTGTCGCCCTCTTCCACTCTGTTTACAGCTGCCTTTTCAGCATATTCCTTCAATTTCTTTGTACGTTCCTCCACTATGGGATGGCGTTTTCTCGCATTAGCGGGCACCATCACATATTTAGAAGGCTGTTTGACAAATTCCCTTTCACGCTGCACTTCCATGCGTTCCTTCAGTTCCACAACTGTCTTTGTATGGGATATGCGTGTAGTTGTCCTCAACAGGACGGGAGTGTCAAATTTTTCACTGATCTCCAGCGCAATTCCCACAAACTCTTTGCATTCCATGGCATCTGACGGTTCAAGGAGCGGGATCTTTGCAAACTTGGCATACATCCTGTTATCCTGTTCGTTCTGTGACGAATGCATGCCCGGATCATCAGCCGAGACAAGGACAAATCCTCCGTTTACACCTGTATATGTCATGGTCATAAGCGGATCAGCCGCCACGTTGACGCCCACATGTTTCATGGCCACCAGTGTGCGCGCTCCGCCGAAGGATGCTCCCACGCCGACTTCCAGCGCGACTTTCTCGTTGGGAGACCACTGACTTTTTACGTCCTCTTTATACTGCACCATGCTCTCCAGTATCTCAGTACTGGGTGTTCCGGGATATGCGGCTGCCACTTCGCCGCCATATTCATAAAAACCTCTGGCTATAGCTTCATTTCCAGACAGTAATTTTTTCATAATACCTCCCTGAGGTTCAGCATCTCTTTATAAACAGACCCTTCCAGGTCAAGGTCCTTCATCTTTCCGGCCAGTTCTTCAGCCAGCTCTTCATTATCTGTCTTTAAGGCTCCGATATATCTGAGGTAAAGAGCGTTCTCATATGAACTTTCCCCTGATTTGATCTCTGAAAGAACTGCCTCAGCCTGTCCAAACTCTCCTGAGTTCTGATACGCTGATGCCGCCGCTACAAGAGCCAGGTTCCTGTCCATATGGTTTTCCGCCGACTTCATAAAATATTCCGCGGCTTTCTCGTCTTCGCCTTTGTTCAGGTAATATTTTCCGATATCAAATAAAAGTTTGGCCCCGTTCCTTGTCCTGCTGTACTCAGCGGCAAGGTTTTCAAGGACATTGACTTTTTCATTGTCCAGCGACCCTATAGCCGTTACACCCAGGTCCTTCATAGTCATCTCAATATTTCTTCCGGCCTCGATATTCTTCTGTACTTTGTTATGATGAATGATCAGGTATGCGACAAACAAAACAAGAATAACACCCAATACTGACAGTATCACAGTGAGTCTTGGCATAAGCCAGTCCAATATCCTTGTAAGTAGAGACGCAACCTCATTTTCCTTCAGCTTGTGACGTTCGGCAGACTTCATGAAATTACCCCCTTAGTAGTAAGTTAGAGAAAGTACGCCAGGAGGGATTCGAACCCCCGACCCTTGGTTTAGGAAACCAATGCTCTATCCTGCTGAGCTACTGGCGCAAAATGACACGGAAAGTATATAAGGGCAATAAAAATTGTCAATGAATTTTTTCAGCGCCTTCCCGGGCGCCCTTTAAGATTGACAAATTCCCCGCTCTATTATATATTTAGCTTGAGAGGAGCAGTGGTGAAAAGAACAATTTTGATCATTATACCGTTTTTACTGATAGCAGCTGCCCATACAGCTGTACTGCAGGACTACAATATCAATGAATATAAGAACATGTACCAGATCACAGTGTCTTTTGACGAATTACCTGTGTTTCGGGAGATGACATTGAGTTCTCCCCCCCGTATTGTAGTTGATTTCGTGAACACCGTTACCAGCCCCCCTAAGCGGAGCGTGGATATCGGCCGTCCCCCTTTCAACTCACTGCGCATCGCGCAGTTCAACACTACTACCACCAGGCTTGTCCTTGAGATGACTGAAAAAGTCCTCTACACAGTCTCAGCGAAAGACAACTCAATAATCATATCTGTCAGTTATGAAAATGATAAAAAGGTAGATACTCTGGACAAGTTCATCGATGTGAAACTGGCGCCCAGAGACGACAGTGTCACCCTTACACGTATAAAGATCGGGTCAAAGATCAAGTCGGTCAATGAAAAAGACGGATGGATGCTGATTATTCTCCCCGACGGTCAGGACGGATGGATCAAAAAGGAGAACATTAAATATTAAAAGACTGTTATATCTCTTTCTGCTGCTTATATTTTTCACCGTACTTTCATATGGAGAGGATATCTCTTTCGATTTCAAACGCGACCATGTCTCTATCAGTTTTAAAGACCACCTGATATCCCATGTGTCCATGGACGGGGATAATATCATCATAACACTTGATGCCAGTCTGAAATCAGGATATAAAGTCATCGACTATAAATCCGTCAGCACAGTCCGGTTCAGCGGCAGCAAAGTGACCATACTCATGCGCCTCAGGCGGAATTTTTCAGTATCATCCAAGTCCCTGACCATATATCACTCATTTCCCCAGAAAGCGTCTGCCCGTTCCGCCGTTGTAAAAGTCTATTCAAAGCCCGGCCGAGACTCATCACTTGAGACTGAGATAACAGCCGGGACCCGTGTGGATGTGCTGAAAAACCGCAAAGGATGGATGTTCGCATCCCTTCCCGATCAGGGAGGACATGAAGGCTGGATAGCCGAGGAAGACCTGGACCTGCTCATCGACAGGTCATCTGTGTACCGTCTCTTTACAGGCCGCAGTGACACCCTGCGTCTCGAATCGGGAAAGGAGCTCCGCCTTGAACCGGGGACACCCTACAAGGTCCTGGATAAAAAGAGCATGCTTGTGGAACTGGGAACGGGACAGAGAGGGCATCTGAACAGGTCACTCAAGGCGGGAACGCGATCCGGCGCTGGTATCGTCAAGACGGCAAAAAGCTTCATGGGAGTCCCGTATGTCTGGGGAGGCACCTCGTCTTCCGGGCTTGACTGCTCAGGGCTGACATATCTCACATATAAGATACACGGCATACTCCTGCCCCGTGACGGTTTTCCACAATACAGAAAATATAAAAAGATCAGCCGCGATGCCCTCGTCCCCGGTGATCTTGTATTCTTTCAGACGTTCAAGAAAGGTCCTTCACATGTGGGCATATATGCCGGAGAAGGCAGGTTTATACACGCTTCAAGCAGCAAGGGCGTCACAGAATCTTCACTTTCGGAACCCTATTTCAAAAAAAGGTATTACGGCGCCGTCCGCATCCTGTCACATTAATATTTTA
>CAZGIO010000065.1:0-8795 GCA_964525975.1 uncultured bacterium | reverse complement strand
CCACTTCCTGCGCGACGATACCCGGTATAAGAGCAGCGACGGGTCCCGGTTTCCCAAACCCGTTGGGCTTAAAAACAGGGGCGATGACTTTAGCGGTCCTGCCCAATACGGTCTCGTCAGACGGAGCTCCGTAAGGGAGATTGGTCAATGCCCATAATATTATCATGGTAAACAGGATGACCGTCCCGGCTTTTTTTACAAAGGAACGGGTCCTGTTATATATGATCTTTCCCAGCATCTTCATGGTGGGAAGCCTGTAAGGCGGCAGTTCCATGATCAGCGGTATCTCCTCGTTTTTCCGCACGGTATATTTGAATATGAGCCCCAGCAGCATGGCAATGGCAATGCCCACGACGTAAAGGACGAATATGACCGTCGTCCTCTGTTCCCTGAAAAACACCGCGGTAAACAGCGCGTATACCGGGAGTCTCGCGGCACAGGACATAAAGGGAGTCAAGAGAGCCGTGATCTTCCTGTCCATGGGGTCTTCAAGGGTGCGTGTTGCATAGATTGCAGGCACGTTGCAGCCGAACCCCACAAGCAGCGGGACAAAAGCCTTTCCAGGGAGTCCCACGGCTCTCATGAGACGATCCATGACAAAAGCCGCCCTGGACATATAGCCGCTTTCTTCAAGCAGCCCCAGGAATAAATATAAGAACGCCATGAGGGGAACAAACGAAAGCACCGCTCCCACGCCGCTTAAAACGCCGTCAATAAGCAGAGAATTTACCCATTCAGGAGCTCCCGACAAAGCTGTTCCAAACCATTTACCCACAAATCCGTCAAAAAATCCTCCAAGCCAGTCTACAAAAGGCGCGCTGCCCTCAAAAGTGAACTTGAACATGAGATACATCATCAGGAGAAATACAGGGACTCCAAAAAATTTGTTCAGTACTATGGAATCCAGCACATCTGTGACCTGTTTCCGCACTTCACGTACGCGGAGAACACTCCTGGTTATACCGCTGGCATAACCTGTCCGGATGTCATTAAAAACATCAAAAGAAGTCTGTTTGTGATATTTTTCTATCCTGTACCTGTTCTCTGAATACACATCTTCTATGCCGATGCCTTTCAGCCGTTCTATGGTCTCGGAATCATTCTCAAGAAGCTTCACCGCCAGCCAATGTATGGGGTAATTCCCCGTTTCCATCCCTTCAAGATCCCCTTCCACCTTTTCAAGTTCCTGATCTATTGTCAGATCTGTGAGGTGCTTGTATGAAAGCCTTCTGGGAGAGATGCCGGTCTCATAAGATTCCACAGCGGCGTCGATCAGCGCATCTGTGCCGATACCCGTCTTGCCCACAGTGGGAATTACGGGAAGCCCAAGCTCATGGGAAAGAAGATCATGGTCTATGGACCCGCCGATCTGTTCAAGGTCATCCATCATATTCAGCGCGATGACCATGGGGATCCTGAGCTCCATAAGCTGGAGGGTGAGGATCAGGTTGCGCTCAAGGTTTGTGGAGTCGATGACATTGATGATCACGTCGGGAGATTCTTCTATGAGATAGTCTCTCGCGACGCTTTCCTCACGTGAATAAGGCGTCAGAGAGTAGACGCCTGGTATGTCTATGCATTCTATGTGAAGGCCGTTTCTGTTGAATGACGCAGTCTTTTTTTCAACGGTCACTCCAGCCCAGTTGCCCACGTGAAGAGAAGCCCCTGTTATGGAGTTGAGTATGGCGGTCTTGCCCACATTGGGATTACCGGCGACAGCTATGGTAAGTTTTTTACGAGCAGCCATGTTCAGTTCTCCAATGGTTCGCAGAGCACTCTCACAGCCTGTCTATGTCCCAGGGCAATGCGGCAGTTATCTATCTTGACCAGTACAGGGCCGGGGCCTTTACGCAATATTTCCAAAGTCTTTCCTCTGAAAATACCCAGCGACTGGAGACGATATCTGAATCTCTGGCATCCGTCTATCTCGCGTACAATGACTTTATCGCCTTTTGAAAACTTCGCAAGTGGTGTCAATCCCTACCGCCTTTCGGGTTAAAACTCAAATATTACCCTCAGCTAACTTTATAAGGAAAATATAACACCAATTCCGTTTATGTCAACTTAAAAAACAGGTTTCATCAAAAAATATCTTCAGCGTATCCCCCGTATGAGGCCTTGGCCTCGACCATGGCAAGAGACCCCGTGCCGTGTTCATCAAGGTCTATGCCCTGATCCTTCAGCAGCGCATAGATCTCAGCCGCGGCATTTTCGTCATCGGTTAATCCGAAGTATGTCCTGCCGTACTTGCTCACATGGTGCCCCATACCAAAGGGGGAAAAGAACGATAGAAACGAAAGCCCGTTGCTCAAGTTTCTCGACTGGACTTCCGATCCCGCAGCCACACCTGCTTCAGCGAGGACTACTGATATGTTCTTATCAGCTTCAGGTATATTCAGAGTGAGTATCACAAGATATTTTTTGCATTTACGTTTTTCCACGTCGATCTTCAGCGAATGTTTCTTCACGGAATAGATGACATCGTCTATGACCTCAGATTTCAATACGGTCTGTATAAAATCCTCATTCCCCAGAAGTCTTGAGACTGCGGCCAGGAGCTTCAGGTAATTCTGATCCCCTTCGGGAACACCTATGAAAAACACCAGCTTTGCGCTTCCCTTTTTCACTCCTTTATACGGAATACCATCCTTAAAGACACCCATTATGACGAAAAGCTGTTTGACAAAAGACCCTCTGGCATGGGGGAGGACAATACCCGGCTTCAGTTCCATCACGCCTTCTTTTTCCTTCTCCTCCACGGCTTTAGCCATGGCTTCGCTGTCTGTAATATAACCTTCAGCGGCAGCTTTTTCCGCCATGAGCCTGAACAGGCTTGCTTTATCCTCAGCATCTGTCTTTAAAATCACTGTCTTTTTATTCAGATAATTTGCCAGCATTTCAACCCTCCCCTTTGAAAAAATATCTTAACATAAACGGTGTGATCACCGCGGTAAACGCAACCATAAGCACAACTGCGGAAAAATGAGTCTCATTGAACCCTCTGTTTTTCACCCCCTCCATTGCTATTGAGGCAATTACCAGGGCCACTTCGCCCCTGGGCACAAGGCCTGAACCGATCCGCATGGCCCGGTTCCAGCTGAACCCCCTCGCCTTTGCCACGATCCCGCCTCCGGCTATCTTCCCCGCCACCGCAGAGAGTATGATGAATACAGTAAACAGGTAATCAAGCCTTGCCACCCGGAGATTAGTCTCCACTCCTATAAAAATAAAAAATATTGATATGAAGATGGTATGTCCCACCATGCTCACACCTTCGCTGATCCTGTGTTTAAACACTGTCTGTCCCATGAACAGCCCCGCGAGATATGCCCCGGTAATAGCCGCGATCTCGGCTTTCTGAGCAGCCCAGGCAAAAATAAAGAGCAGAGCCAGCGCCACTGAGACAACGGGCACTTCTGCTTTCAGCCTGTTTGCGAAATTCAGGATAATAGGAAAGATGAATATTCCAAGGATCACAGCTCCGAAAATATATGCCACGATCACAGACAATGCGGTAAAAAGAGATACCTGCCCCTCACCCATCATTCCAAACACAAAAGTCAGGATCAGTATACCCAGAACATCATCTATGATAGCCGCACCCAGTATAATATTCCCCTCAGGCGATTTCAGCCTGTCCAGGTCCATGAGAGTCATCACGGTGATGGAGACCGATGTAGCCGTCAGTATGAAACCCATGACGATGCTCACCGCGCCATTATGTTAAAAAAGCAATGTCACTCCGAAGCCCAGGACAAGAGTTATGACAACCCCGCCCAGTGCGATAAGAAAAGCGTTTTTTCCCACTTTTTTCATCTGCGTAAGATCCGTTTCCAGCCCCGCCATAAACAGCAGTATGGTAACCCCGATATCCGCGAAAAATTTCAGCTTGAAATAGTCCCCTGTGCCCGGGGATATAAAATTAAAACCCGTGGGGCCTATAAGCAGGCCGATGGCTATCATGCCCAGTACCGGCGGAAGGTTTATCTTATAGAAAAAATCCGTCAGTATTTTTGAAAAGAGTATAAAAAAAGCCAGCAGTATCAGAGCATTATTTACCATGAACATCCTTTCTCATCTGGATTATATACCCAATAAAAATATAGTCAAATATGGAAAATTGTTAAGAATAAAACGTGATAGCTCTATCATTTTCTTTAACTCCATGTGATAACCAACAATTACATCTCTTCTCAACCGTTCAAAATAGTATAGATGGAAAATATACAGGGCCGGCAGAAAGCCGGCCCTTTGTTTGTTATTTATGATCTCTGATGGTCTTCTCAATGAGGTCTTCAGAGGGAACATAGGGCAGAGTAATATGGTCCTTTCCCCTGTTCATCTCATTATATTCCATGCTTGTGGCCATGGCGTTATCGTTTCTGGCCCATGCGCGTCTTGCAACGCCTCCCATGACATCCCACGGCATGGCGCTGCGGATAATCTCGTCAATACGCTCACTGCCGTCAAGGACAAGGCCGAAGCCGCCGTTGATGACTTTGCCGATACCTACGCCGCCGCCGTTATGAAGCGCCACAAGGCTCATGCCTCTGGCTGCATTGCCGGCAAAGCAGTTGGTGGCCATGTCTGCCATGATATTGCTGCCGTCCTTGATATTGGACGTCTCTCTGAAGGGTGAGTCCGTACCCCCGGTATCATGATGATCACGGCCGAGCATAATGGGTCCGGTTTCCCCGTTTCTCACCATATCATTGAACTTCAGGGCGATCTTCATCCTGCCCATGGCATCCTGATAAAGAATACGGGCCTGAGTACCCACCACCAGCTGATTTTTATCCGCATCTTTTATCCATATATAGTTGTCCCTGTCCTGATACCTGCGTTCATGGTCGATGCACCCCGCAGCGGCAGCATCTGTCTTAAGCAGATCTTCATGCTTTCCGCTGAGGCAGACCCATCTGAACGGGCCGTAGCCAAAATCAAACAGCTGGGGACCCAGTATATCCTCCACATATGAAGGGAATATAAAACCCTCTTTTTCGTCCACGCCGTTCTTTGCGATCTCTATTACACCTGCATCAAAGACAGCTTTCATGAAACTGTTGCCATAGTCAAAGAAATAGACTCCCCTGGACACCAGTGTTTTTACAAGAGCGTAATGTTCACGGAGAGTATCATCCACTTTTTTGATAAAAGTAGTTTTATCATGTTCCAGCATCTCAGTACGTTCTTCAAAAGTCACGCCAACGGGGCAGTAACCGCCGTCATAGACAGCATGGCATGAGGTCTGGTCTGAAAGCAGGTCAATCCTCTTTTTATTGTCAACGGCATACCTTAAAAGATCCACGATATTGCCGTGATACGCCACTGAGCAGGCTCTTTTATCAGCCGCCGCTTTTTCCGCCGCTTCAAAGGCTTTTGCAGCGGAATCAGTCACCTCTGAGACCCAGCCCTGAGAGTGACGCGTCTCTATCCTGGAATAATCCACTTCGGCAAAGATACCCACGCCGTTGGCGATCTCCACAGCCTTGGGTTGGGCGCCGCTCATGCCTCCCAGCCCCGAGGAAACGAATATCTTCCCAGCAAGGTCGCCGTCATCCGCTATACCCAGCTTGGCGCGCCCCGCATTGAGTATTGTGCTGTATGTCCCGTGGACTATCCCCTGGGGGCCGATATACATCCAGCCGCCGGCGGTCATCTGTCCGTAATTGGCAACGCCGATGGCAGCTCCCCTGGCCCAGTTCTCATAATCGTCAAACATGCCGATCATGAGTCCGTTGGTGAGTATCACTCTGGGAGCGTCCGGCTTTGAATGAAACAGTCCGCAGGGATGCCCCGAATGAAGCACCAGTGTCTGCTCATCTGTCATTTCCTCAAGATAACGCTTGATGAGATGATACTGCATCCAGTTCTGGCACACCTGACCTGTCTCACCGTAAGTGACCAGCTCGTAGGGATAAAGTGCGATCTCAAAATCCAGATTATTATCTATCATCACCTGAAAAGCTTTGCCTTCTGTAGTCTTACCTTTATATTCTTCAATGGGTTTGCCATATATCCGTCCCCTGGGTCTGAATCTGTATCCGTAAATACGACCTTTTGTCTTGAGTTCTTCCATAAACTCAGGGGCCAGCTCTTCATGCCACTTTTCAGGTATATATCTCAAAGCGTTTTTCAGCGCGAGGCGTATGTCATTGTCAGAAAGCCGGGCCTCTCTTTTCGGCGCGCGTCTCTTGTCCTGTTCAAACTCCGGTTCAGGCGGAAGTTTGTCAAAAATCGCATCCAGTTTGATTTCCATAGCTTTCCCAATAAGATCATTGCTTATCATCATATCCTCCCTTATTCAAAAAACTCGAACCCGGCGGCTGCCTCTATGGCCTCAATAAATACGTCATCATCTATGAGATTCCGCACTGTGTCGATATCCGGTTTGAACCACCTGTCAGAGGAGACAGGTTCTATGGCTTCAAACACCTGTTTCAATACCTCCTGGACGCCCCTGCCGCCTTTGAGGGGTTTTCTGTAAAGAAGCCCCTGGCAGGCCGCTATGAGTTCCACTGCAAACACATTATAGACATTATCCGTGATCTGCAGCAGCTGTCTGGCGGCGATGGTACCCATGCTCACATGATCCTCTTTGCCGGCAGATGTGGGGATTGAATCAGCGGATGCGGGATGCACCAGCACTTTGTTTTCCGATACAAGGCTTGCCGCCACATACTGCGGTATCATCCAGCCTGAGTTAACGCCCCCTTTATCAGTAAGAAAAGGCGGCAGCCCCCTGTTATATGCGGGATGCACAAGCCTGTCTGTCCTCCGCTCTGATATGTTGCCCAGTTCCGCCACTGCCAGTTTAAGAAAATCCATGGCGAGAGCCACGGGCTGTCCGTGGAAATTACCCCCTGAAATAGCTTCTTCTTCAAAAATGAGAGGATTATCCGTGACACTGTTGATCTCTGTCTCCAGGACATTCACGGCATATCGAAGGGCATCCTTGGACGCGCCGTGCACCTGAGGCATGCATCTGAGTGAATAGGCATCCTGTACTTCCTCACAATTGACATGAGACGCTCTTATCTCACTTTCTTTCAACATGTTTCTCAAGTTGGCCGCTGAATCTGTCTGGCCTTTATGTGCTCTAAGATAATGCACTTTCTCGTCAAAAGCCTTGTCTGTGCCAAGCAGAGCGTCTGTTGTCACTGCTCCGGCGATATCGGCGATCTTCATAAGTCTTTTTATTCTGTATGCGGCTATGGTGCCCACGGCAGTCATCACCTGTGTGCCGTTGATAAGCGCAAGTCCCTCTTTCGCCGAAAGAATATGGGGCTTTATTCCCGCTTTTTTCATGGCATCGGCGCCGTCCATGACTTCGCCTTTATATTCCGCTTTTCCTTCACCCATGAGGACAAGCATCACATGGGCCAGTGGCGCGAGATCGCCGCTCGCTCCCACGGATCCCTGTGAAGGAACTATGGGATGGACACCCTTGTTCAGCATAGCAAGCAGGGTCTCTATTCCTTCAGGTGATATACCTGAATATCCCAGTGAAAGCGCGTTTATTCTCAACAGCATGATGGCTCTTACGATCTCAGTTGCCAAAGGCTCCCCAACGCCAACTGCATGGGACAGTATCAGATTCCGCTGCAGCAAAGCCAGTTCTTCGGCAGATATGCGCACGTTGCTGAAATCACCGAAACCGGTATTAATACCGTAGACGACTTTGTCTTCTTTCAGTATTTTTTCCACTCTGGCTCTGGAACGGGCCACGTTCTCCCTGGCAGCGTCAGACAACTGCGCCTCTTCGCGCAATACCGCCACCTGCCATACATCTTTGATCTTTAAAGGATTATCACCTATAACAACCATATATAAAAACCTCCTGTTATTTCCCCGGGTATTCTATATCAGAAAAAAGTAAGCCGCAACTAAAAAGGGTTGAAAGATTTCAAAACATGATGCCCATTGAAAATTCAAGATAACGAAACGATAAAACATCTCCTCCGAAGGAAGAAACATCGCCCATGTCTGTGACCATGGACTTCATGGAACCGTCAAAAAAAAGAGATTCTGTTAAAAAGAGCTGTCCCCCGGCGCACCAGAAATAATCGGATCCATCAAGCTGGCCAGTAATATCTTCTTCCGGTGCTCCTGCTGAAACAGACGCTTCAACAAGATAAGTGATACCGGCGCCGCCATATATTATTACACCGGGGAAAAGAAGGGTCTTGACATTGATCCCCATGCGTACGTTTTTCCATTTCAGCTTCATGAGATCCTTTTCAAAACCGTTGTGGGCGTACCCCCCGTAAATCTCCAAAGCAAGTCTGTCCATGAGCACCTTCTGAAACAGGAGGTCCCCGCTGAATCCCGCCTGCTCCCGTGAAGATCCCGGAGCATCACTTATGGGCCTGGTCAGGGATAAACCTCCTCTGATACCAGGCCTGAGTCCTTCGGCGGGGAGGGCCGTATATACAATCAGCAATAAAAGGGTAATTATCAATACTTTTTTAAGAGCCATAACCGATTATAACACTAAACTCCTCAACTTCAAACAGGAACCGGCTCTTAATACAAAATAGATTGTAGCGAGAAGCTGGGATCCAGGGTTTAAGATATACAGCAGAAAAAAGGGGCGGTTTATATAACCGCCCCTTTTTTCGTAATTATTCAGACTATCTTAAAAAAGAAATCCAACTGCGAAAGAGAAAGTCCTGGTCTTAAACTCCGTGCCCTCATCAATTTCTGAATCATTATTGTCGCTAAGGCCAAGGTTGTAACGGCCGTCAAGGAAGATGGGGCCCACGTTAACCTGAGCGCCTACATTCAAAGACATC
>CAZGIO010000064.1:2256-8862 GCA_964525975.1 uncultured bacterium | reverse complement strand
TTAAATAGCCCATGTGCCGTGATTCCTCCTGCAAGTGTGAGAAACATAAAACCTCTGCCCTTATATCCGAATTTATACATCCCCAGGCCGTAACCCCAGATAGTGGAAAAAAGAAAGTGTCCGGGTACGCTCAGCAGCGCCCTTGCCGCTGAAACATGAAGAAACGACCCGTCGGCGGCGGCGGAAAAAAGATACCCTATATTTTCAAGAGAAGCAAAACCCAGAGCCACTGCTGCGCTGTATACAATACCATCCATGGCTTCATTAAAATCACGGGCTTTCAGGAAAAATATCACGACCATGAGAAATTTGGCTGTCTCCTCAGCCGCGGGAGCCACAACCGCTGCATTTATAAGGGGATGGAAATCCAGTAGTATCTCGATGATCAGGGCAGGCACAACGGACAATACACCTGCAGCGAAAGCCAGTCCCACCATCTTAAGGGGCTCCGGTTCACACCTGTCCCGTTTATAGACAAACCATCCCCAGAACAATCCCGGAGCCAAAGCAGCTGCTATTATATAAAGTATCAAAATAGTTCTCCTTTCTTACCGATTTTACATCATTTTTTCATGTGATGCAAAACATATAAGAAAGCCCATATGATACTATTCAGATCCTTCTTATGATCTCTCCCCTTTTGGGAGCAGGCATGCTGCATAATATCATATGACTTTCAATGGATTCTCTGACTATCCGGTCATAATCCCCCTCAGACGCAGTGGCAACTTCTGCGATCAAACTTCCGTCAATGGGTGAGTATGAACTCAAAGTCATACCTCCGGGCTCCATGTCAATATGACTAAGACCGATGCTTATCCCTTTGTTTTTCTCCCTTATCCCCATCTCTTTCAGCAGTAATTCCATCCTGACCTCTGTTATGTTTGTATGAGCATATCGTACATAAAAAAAAATGCTTCCTTTACGAAGCATCTTCTTTTTTTAATGGACGGGAATGTGACTTTTTTTATATTACTTCTAAATGCAAAATCTATGAATAATTAGACTTTTTTTACTTCCTTAGCGCAAGGACCTTTTCTGCCTTCGCCTACTTCAAATTCTACGCTGTCGCCCTCTTCGATGAGATCAGTAACATCGCTTACGTGTACAAAAATGTCTTCGCCATCTTCTTTCTCTATGAATCCAAAACCCTTAGTTGTATTAAACCACTTAACTTTACCTTTCATGCTTAACCTTTCCTCAGAAACTGCAAAATTTGCTGTTTCGATATTTTATAACATTCCCGTCCAAGTGATAGAATACCCTATAACTTCCATAAGTCAAGAATATAATACGATTTTTAGATCCATGGTATTATTTTTTCTTATTTAAAGCTTCCATTATCTTATCCCTTGTAAAAGGCTTTTGAATGAAAGCCCTTGCTCCCGACTCAAGCATGCTGTTAACATTCTGGTCCATGACATATCCGGAACATATGATGACATGTACACTGGAGTCGATCTCTTTTAAATTTCTGAAAACTTCTTCACCGTTCATTCCCGGCATTCGGAGATCAAGGATGACAGTATTGATAATCTCCCGCTCCCTTCTGTATATCTCGATCCCTTTTTCACCGCTGTCAGCTGTGACCACTCTGCACCCCAGTGATTCAAGCATCTTAGCCACTGTCTCCCTTACGATCTTCTCATCATCGATCACCATGACATATTTATCCATTTTCTCATCTATTTTCGCAATTGACTCATCTCTCATGATCTTTTCCTCTATCACAGGGAAATAGACATGAAAAACAGTACCCTCATCTTCCGCTGTCTGAAAATCAATGAAACCCCCATGACTTTTCACCGCTCCATATACAGAAGAGAGGCCCAACCCCGTACCTTTACCCTGCTCTTTTGTTGTAAAAAAAGGCATGAAGATCTTCTCTCTATTATTCTCCTCTATGCCGGTCCCCGTATCTTTTATTGATATCCGGATATACCCTGATCCGTCACTTCGTTCTTCCCCCATTTTCCTGGGCAATCCCATTGTGTTTTCAGTAGATATGTTTAACACTCCGCCATTTGGCATGGCGTCGCAACCGTTTATACAGATATTGATAATCATATTCTCCACCTGAGCGGGATCACCTTTGATCACGTCATTTTCAGCATCCAGATTCCTTTCCAGCCTGATCCTCTTGTCGATGCTCCGTTTCAATATTTCCACTGTATTCCCTACGACATCATGTATGGACAATACCTGGCTTTCAACACGTCCCTTTCTGGAAAAATCCAGCAGCTGCCGTGTAAGGCTTGATGCTTTTTCAGCTGATTCATAGATCATATTCACAATATTCAGATGCTGTTCCTGTTTCAGTGCCATCTTCAGCAGTTCCGCCCCTCCCAGAATACCTGTGAGCATATTATTGAAATCATGCGCCACGCCTCCTGCGAGAAGTCCCAGGGATTCGATCTTTTCGGTCTGCCTCAGCTGCCTTTCCAGCTCTTTTTTCTCCGTGACATCGATACCAGATGCCAGGACTCCTGTTATTTCACCATTATCGTCATGGAGTGAGGAGTTGTACCAGGAAATCTCATATACTCTTCCACTGGCGCTGCATATCCTGTTCTCTCCCGTTGTAATAAACCGTTCTTCAGCAAGAAAGCTTTCATTTAATCTGCGTGTTATGGCAGCCCTGTCTTCAGGGAGAATAAAGTGTTCGACCCAGTTCAACCCCACAACCTTGTCTCTGTCCATCTCCAGCATCTCACATGCCTTATCATTGATCATCTGTACATCACCGTTTTCATCGATCACAAGCATCATAACAGGCGAACTGTTCAAATAACGCTCAGACATCCTCTGTTCCCTGGTCAGGGCTTCCGATGTCTTGACAATGTCATCGATATCTATCACTGAGATCAGCCCCGCCGACCGGCCCTGATAGACGATGGATGTCCCTTTCAGACTCACCCATACATCATCCCCGTTTTTCCTGATTATTTTTAAACGGTAACTGCTTAAGGCCTTCTCCCCTTTCTGCCTTTTCCGCCCTCTTTCTTTCACGACATCCACAAAGTCGGGATGAACGAAATCCCAGAACTCTTTTTCCATGATTTCATCGTTTGTGTAACCGGTGATGATCTCCGTCGCATGATTGGCATATACCCATTTGTCATCCTGATATATCATCACGGCAATAGGCAGAGACCGTGTCAGGTTATTGGATATCTCTCTGCTTTCTTTCAACGATTCATTGAGCTCCATCTCGTGTGTCATATCTGTTAATATATATACAAATCCCCTTGCTCCACCTTCCGATCCTGTGCGTAACCTGGTAACAGCCGTTTTGAACCGATTCTTTTTTCCACCATATATCTCCATGAGTTCAGTCTCTGAGACATCTCCTTTTTCATTGAGGCGCAGTTTCTTTCCGTCTGCTCTCCTCAGGATCTCAGTTATATGAAGCCCCTGCCCCCGTACTGGTTCATATCCTGTCATCTCCCCGGCTCTCTTGTTCATGTTGAGTATATTTTTGCTTTCATCTGTGTATATGTATCCGTCTCTCATGGAGTCCAGCACCATCTTGCGTATCATACTGTCCTGTGAAGATACCCTGATCCTGGCACCGCTTAAATATCTGAGTATCAATGTTAAAATGAGTGTCGCCAATATCGAAGAAATATATTTTACGAACGGCACATTCATATTATCTGCTGAAAAATAACCGGGCAACGGTGTTATCCGAATCTCCCATTTTTCGAATGGCGCCTTTAACTTCTCCCGTACTCCATACCCCCCATTACCGCGGGACAATCCACTGTTTTCTTGATCTTCCCGATTGGCATTGTATTTCATCTCCGCAACTACGGAGAGTTGTTTCTTCATACCCGTTTCCTTCAGCCCTTTAATAAACTCGGACATCATCATCGTGCACTCTATTATTGATGGATCATCGTCAGCTTTGAATACAGGTACTATGACGGAAACAATATCATCACTATCTCCGCCTATATTATGAAGAGGTATACCTGCAGCTGAACCCATTCCGCTTTTTATGATACTTTTATATATTTTGTCCCTGCCGCCCTTATCTCCCACATAAAGGCCTCTCAGTGATTCATGACCATGAGCCGGAGAGACATATTTCACGCGGTATCCTTTTTCATCATGTTCGATATTGATAAATGAATGTATTTCTTTTCGCGATCTCAGGAGTTCCTTCGTATAGATTATAAACTCTTCTTCCGTTACATCATCACTGTTCCGGATATATCTTGCCAGGCTTGAGATATCGTTTATAAGCAGCGCCTCTCTGCTTTCAAAATTGGACATCAGAAGCGCCGAGTCCCTTTCCAGTCCGCTCCATGCTTTTACCTTTTTATTTTTTGAATAGACAGCAAACAATACCGTGGATAAAGCAAGACCGAAAAATAAAACATTATTTGCGATATTTTTTATCTTATGCCCCACGGCAACCGGTTCTTCTGTCTTCTTTATTTCTAGAACCATAACAGCGATATTCCAAAACAGATATATGAGAAATATCAAGGCGACTGTAAATAAAAGAGTATGGTCCTCTTCTCTTCCACCTGCAAAAGCATGATAAAACGACAGAAGGACTATGAAAGAGAATATGATATAAAGGACCGTCTTTTTTATCCTTAAATGAGACAACATACCATATTATAACACTATGTGCCTAAAATGAAAGACTTTTTAAAACGGCGGGAGAAGATCCCCCTCTCCCGCCGTCAACATTTATTTTTCCAGTTTTGATGTAAGCGATGCGTATATCACAGGTATGATTATAAGGGTAAGCAGTGTAGAAGTCATGAGTCCGCCTATGATGGTCACCGCGAGGGGTTTAGTCAGTTCGCTTCCTTCACCAAGGCCTATTGCCAGAGGCAGAAGCCCCAGGATCGTGGTAAGCGATGTCATGAGTATGGGCCTGAATCTCAGCTTGCCGCCCTCTTTCACTGCCGCGAGCATATCATATCCGTCTTTTCTCAGCCTGTTGATGATATCGATCTTCACAATACTGTCATTTACCACTATGCCCACAAGCACTACGATGCCCATGAGACTCATTATATTAAGGGACGTCCCTGTGATAAATAACATGACAAAGACACCGATCAAAGCCAGAGGCACAGCCAATATGATCACAAACGGCTGGAAGAACGATTCAAACTGCACTCCCAGTATCATATATACCAGTATTATGGAGAGTATAAAAGCGAAGCCCAGTCCTGAAAAAGAATCATTCATATTCTCGATCTTTCCACCGAACTTGATCTTGATGTCATCATCTTCCTGTATCTCATAGAACTTTTCACGGACGTTTCCGATGGCTTCTTCAAGTGATATGCCCTTGATGTTGCAAAGAAGAGAGACTTTTCTCCTCTGGTCTTCCCTTTTTAACTCATTGGGCACTTTTACTACGGATAAGTCCACAATATCCCTGATCTTGAATGATGTCCCGTCAACGATGATGATCTTTTCAAGAAAATGATCATAATCCGGCACCGAAGATTCGTTTTTCACCCATATATCCACTTCTTTGCTCTCATCATATACAGTGGTTGCCTTTGAACCCACTGTGAGCTCCTTCAGCTTTCCGATGACACTCCAGAGAGGCGTGTCGATGGTGTCGATAAAGAAGTCTTTGAAACGCAGTTCGATGATCTCTCTTTCCAGTTCCATATCCTTGATCACGAGCCTGAAGCCGTCTATTGATTCGATCATGGGTTTAAGCCGGTCTGCCGCTTTGTTCAGCGCTTCGATCTCTTCCCCTTCCAGTATGACATCAATATCATATTCTCCAAAATCAAAGAACTGGTTGTATATGCTTCCCGCGGAATAAAAGGTCACACTGCCTTCCAGAGCTCCCAGTCTTTCCAGCAGATGTTTTTTCAGCAGTTCAACATCCCGCTGCCTGTGGACGGCAAACATGAAATATCCCGTGTTAAGACCCGCTATGCTGTTGCCGTAAGTCTT
Source organism: uncultured bacterium (assembly GCA_964525975.1). Classification (GTDB taxonomy): domain Bacteria; phylum Macinerneyibacteriota; class Macinerneyibacteria; order Macinerneyibacteriales; family DSCS01; genus CAZJQC01. Next base: position 2,919 of record CAZGIO010000064.1, on the reverse strand, counting down.
CCCCAGGTTCACGACATAATAATCTATCATATCTTCTTTTTCAGTGAGAAGGTTTTCAACAAACCGCACATACTTTTCATTGGCTTTCATGGTGGCGCCAGTGGCCAGTTTGTACTCCATAAAAAACTTGTTTTCCTTCACATCAGGCACAAACTCTTTTTTGATCACTAAAGAGAGTCCCGATGAAAGGATAAATACAGCCACAGTATATAAGATTGCCTTTTTTCTGTTATTCAGTGCCCAGTCCAGCATCTTCTCATATATGCCCATGCTCCGCTCCAGGAGACGGTCAAAGGCATCAAAAAGCCGTTTGCCTTTTTTAACCACCACGCCGTTCATCTTCTCAATAAAACGCGATGGTCTTGAAAAGACCATGGGAACGAGAGACAGCGCCGCCGCAAGCGATGCGATGAGGGACACAGATATGACAAACGCCTGCTGCTTGAAGAGCACAGCGATAACACCCTTCAGGTACAGCACAGGCAAAAAGACAGCGATTGTGGTAAACGTTCCCGCCACGATAGCCATGGCCACCTCTGCAGCTCCACGCACAGAGGAATCGCTCTTACTCATGCCGTTTCCATAATATCTGTCCATGTTTTCAAGCACCACGATGGAATTATCAACAAGCAGTCCTATTCCTATGGCCAGCCCTCCAAGTGA
>CAZGIO010000064.1:0-2183 GCA_964525975.1 uncultured bacterium | reverse complement strand
TGGATATATCCGCCAGATAGATTGCAATAAATGCTGCTATCACCGATAAAGGCATGGAAAGCCCGATTATGAACGGGGATTTGAAATCATGCAGAAAGACGAACAGGACAAAGAAAGCCAGAAGTCCTCCCAGAAGTATGGAAAAGACAACATTGTAAATAGCCTGGTTTATTGTCTCTGAATCATCATACAGGACATTCAGCCGCAGCTTTCCGTCTTCTTTTTGAAGTTCTCCGATGAGTTTTCTTACATCTGTTACGCAGATAACGAAATTGGTGCCTTTTTATATGTTAAAGTAGAACAAAAAGATGAACCATATCCTTCAATTGATCCGCCTTTCCCACCAAAAAAACGATTAAAAATCGGAACGTTTAAAGTTACTTCAACCGGTTATAAGCTAGGTGAAAGATTCTTGAAAATAATATTTGATAATGCCTTAGTTAATAAAGTTGATGAAATATATGTAACTATTTTTGAAAAACGAGATGACCAGGTATGATTAATAAGACTATTAGAAGATTGGGGATTCAGAATTTGGGGTACCTGGTCCTCCCATAATGGGATCGAAAAGGTATTAGTTAGAGACTTTGCAAAGCATGCGGATAGGAATTGTCCAAAACTTACCTATCCTTTTATATCAAGAAATAATCAAAACCTGTTGGTGCCTATTTATCCGGAATATCATACTGAACTTCTACCAGATTCAGTTCTTAATAACGAATCGCCTCAAGATTTTATTGAAAATGAACCACATCGAAATGCTATTCAAAAAGTATATATCTCTCGTTCATATAATCGTAATATTCAGAAGGGAGATTTAATCCTTTTTTATCGAACCGGAGGTTACCATAAAAGCGTAATCACCACAATAGCAGTTGTTGAAAGCGTTTATGATAATATTTCTACTGAACAGAAATTTATTGAACTGTGTCGTAAAAGGAGTGTTTTTAACGATAAAGAGTTAAGCAGACATTGGAATTACAAACACCCTTATGGAAACTGGGTAGCTCCATTTATTGTAAACTTTCTTTACATTTATACATTCCCAAAAAGATTAAATTTGGCAAGCCTAATCCAACTAGGCGTGATTCCAGATGTAAATAATGCACCTAGGGGATTTGAACCAATAAGTAAAGAAAAATTCGAAATCATAATTAAGGAATCAAATACAGATGAAAGTTATTTTATCGATTAAACCAGAGTTCGCCGAAAAAATTTTTAATGGGTCGAAAAAATATGAGTTTAGGCGGTCAATTTTTAAAGATCCAAGCATTAAAAATGTCATTGTCTATGCCTCGGCTCCCATAAGTAAAATAGTAGGGGAATTTGAAATAGATAAAATATTAAGGAGTGAATTGAACATCTTATGGTCTAAAACAAAAGAATATTCTGGTATAAGTGAAGACTATTATTTGAAGTATTTTGAAGGCAAGAAAGTGGGGTATGCTCTAAAAATTAAAAAAACTCATAAATACGAAGACTATCTTAGTATAAAAGATGATTTTGGATTATTTCCACCACAATCATTTGCTTACTTAAAGGATAACAATTACAACAGACAAGAGTGCGAACCGCAATCCGTCCGCGAATTATGAGATGCATATTTTGTAAGGGTAATTCTGATAATGTTAAAGGGAGAGAACATATTATTCCTGAATCATTAGGAAATAAAGAACATGTCTTACCATTAGGAACAGTATGTGATACATGCAATAATTATTTTGCAGTAAAGATTGAAAGTGAATTACTAGAAAGTCCATATTTTAAAAGTGTGAGACATAGAAACTTCATTTTAAGTAAAAAAGGCCATTTGGTACCAAATAAAGTATTAATCCCTCATAAAAATGTTGGATGGGTTGACATGTGTATTGATGACAAGGGATTTATATTTAGACATGAGGATGATGAGGTTATTAGACTTATCTCAGATGGGACTGTAGATAAATTGATAATCCCGATTATCGAGGAGCCCGAAAGAGATAACAAAATAATGTCAAGATTTCTTGCTAAAGTAGCTCTTGAAGGACTTGCTTATTTTTTATGTAGGTGTGATGGATGGAATGAGGAAATTGTTGATAAAGTTGAATTGAATCCATTAAGAGAATACGCACGATATGGTAAAGGTGAATTTTGGGGTTACAGCCAACGGCGAATTTACTCCGAAAATGATCGATTTGTTGATC
>CAZGIO010000063.1:0-9019 GCA_964525975.1 uncultured bacterium | reverse complement strand
GTCGATAAAATGCGCTATGGGTTCAGGATTAGAGACTACCGGTCCTCCGGCCACTACGATGGGATCATCATCCTTCCTCTGTGAGGAGATGATGTTTATCCCGCCTCTTTTCATCATCTGAAGCATCGTTGTGTAACAGAGTTCATACTGTACAGAAAAACCGACGATATCAAACGAGGATATTGGCTCCCTGTTTTCCACGGAAAACATCGGGATACCCTCCTCTTCCATCTTTTCCAGCATATCCGGATAGGGAAAATAAGCTCTATCGCATGATACGTCCTCAAGTCCGTTAAGAGTGTGATACAGCAGCCTTATACCCAGGTGAGACATACCGATCTCATAGGTGTCCGGAAAAGCGAGGAGCACATTGATACCTTGCTCCGGTGATGAAAAAAGAGGTTTGCTCAACGAGTTGAACTCTCCTCCGAGGTATCTCAACGGTTTTCTTACTGAACTGATATTATTGTCAAGGAAGTTTTCAATTCTGTTCATCTCGGATTATTTTTTCGACCTCCTTCCTGACATATCTCAGTGTATCTTTCATTATCATCTCCTCGACGGGCAGCCTCAGCTGACGTGAATGCAGTTTGCCCTTGGCACCCTCGATGGTATATTTCTCCTTGTAAAGAAGATATTTTATCTTCATCAACAGCTTCAGGTCGTGCACTGAATAGTAGCGCTGCCCTCCGGGAGTCTTATGTATATCTATCTGAAATTCCTTTTCCCAATACCGCACCACCGATGTCCTCACAGACAGCAGAGATGCCACCTCCCGTATGCGATAAAACTTTTTTTTATATTTTATTCTCCCTTCCATGCACCATCCTCATAATATTGCTCTTATGCCTGTAAATAACCAATGCCGACATCGCTGCAATAAAAATGTTTATCTCGTTCTGATTATATATCATAAAGGATGATACGGCAACTACCAAGGCTGCCAAAATAGTAGAAAGCGATACTATTTTACTCATAAATAGAGTTATTCCCCATACTGCCAGTCCCACTGCAGCCCCGATTGGAGACAGTGAGAACATCACGCCAAGTCCCGTTGCGGCGCCTTTCCCCCCTTTAAACTTGAGAAAGACAGTAAACATATGACCCAGCAGAACCCCTGCGGCAGCGGTCATAAGGTCCCAGTGGTATCCTCCTGTGATCCGTGTAAGAAGGGTCACCGCGCAGAACCCCTTGCTGAAATCCAGGACAAACGAAATAATTCCCCATTTTAGTCCCGCCACCCTGTAGGCGTTTGTCGCTCCAACGTTTCCGCTCCCGAAATCTCTGATATCTTTCCCCGTTGCGGCTTTTACCATGAGATATGAAAAGGGTACTGATCCCAGCAGGTAACTTAAAACAAAAAGTAAAATATATTCCATACTATCCTCCATACCTGTTTTTTGAGCTTTTTCTGAACGACAGCTTAATATCACTTCCTTTGAAACCATACATCTTTCTCAACTCATTTTTTATATAACGTTCATACGAAAAATGTATGAGTTCCGGAAAGTTTGTAAATATCAGGAACCTGGGGGGATTTGTCCCTGTCTGTGTCATATACTTCAATTTGACTATCTTTCTTTTCCTTATGGGATGGCTCTTATGTCTAATGATGTCTTCTAAAAATCGATTAAGTTTTGATGTCCCTATCTCTTTCCCGGACTCATCATAGACTTCAGCGGCAAGATCCATAAGCTTAAAAAGGTTTTTCCGTTCCTGCGCTGATATGAAGATAAGGGGGGCATAGTTCAGAAAACCCGCCTGATCACGTATCTTTTTTTCCACTTCAAGATATGTCTTGTCATCTTTTTCCACTGCGTCCCATTTATTGTAGGCCAGTATTACACCTGTGCCCCTTTCGTGTGCGTAACTTGCGATCTTCTCATCCTGCTCAGTAAACCCCTCTGTCCCGTCGATCATCATAATGACAACATGTGCATTATCTATGCCCTTAAGCGCGCGCATCACCATGAGGCCTTCCAGATCTTTTTCCACTTTGCTCTTACGCCTTATCCCTGCTGTATCCACTAGTCTGAAATCTCTCCCGTTCCTTTTCAGTCCGGCATCTATCATGTCTCTGGTTGTGCCCGCCACATCGCTTACAACACTTCTGTTCTCGCCCAGAAGGCTGTTAAGAAGCGTCGATTTACCCACGTTGGGCCTTCCCACTATAGCGACCCTGATCTCATCCTCATTGATAGTCTCCGCTTCATTTTTTTCAGGGAGCATCTCTATGATTTTATCCATTACGTCGGAAAAACCCGTGCCATGTTCAGCTGATACAGGCATTACAGTGTCAAAACCCAGCGCGTACAGATCATGGAAATATTCAAAATCCACCTGTTTTTCACTCTTGTTCTTCACCACCAGCACATGCTTCTTTTTTTTTCTCAGCATATCAGCTATAACATAATCATCGGGCATAAGACCCGCTTTACCGTCTGTCATGAAAATGATCACATCACCTTCGTTCATGGCGATCTCACCGTTTTCAGCTATATGTTTGGAAAACTGATCGTCCTGCACAGAGGTAAGACCCGCTGTATCTATCAGTCCGAACCCCACACCATCCCACTCGGCATGGGCATAAAGCCTGTCACGTGTTACTCCAGGCTGGTCTTCCACGATCGCTTTCCTCTCCCTTATCACACGGTTGAAAAAAGTGGATTTGCCCACATTGGGTCTCCCTATAATGGTCACATAAGGATATCTGCTTTTCATCTTATTCCTTTCAACAGGCCGCTGACGTCGGCAGATACGATCCTAACGCTCTGACCCTGTTTTTCCAGGGACTCTCTTGTTATTCCGTCCACTGTCAGCCCATCCATATTAAATATTACATCAGGTATCAATATCCTGTCATATTTTCCCGAGAGTTCCGCGACCTTTCCCATTATATCTTTTCCGGAAAGCAGTCCTGTCACAGTCACCATGGGGCCGAAAAATCCGTTTTCCACGGGACAGATATCCAGTTTTTTTACTTTCTTCCTGAGAATATCGACTATCTCATCAAACATCCTGCTCCCGTCAACAGATGTTATCATCCCCACTGTCACATCATTGTATTCAGGCAACTCGTTATTATCAACGGCATAGGCAAAATCTTCCATAAGGCGGCCGTACATCCCCACACCATTGTCATGAAGTTCATCTACTGTCTCCAGCGGAGGACGTCTTTCAGCTGTAAGATACATCTCATCTGTGGCATATATGAGTTTTTCACCCAGTCCTTTTATCTCCTGCTCAGATCTCCGGCTTACCATGCCCAGTATCTCTTCCGCTTCATCCCTGTTCAATCTTCTTAACGGCGGGAGACCTTTCCTGAAATCAGTGAGTCCCACAGGGACTATTGTGATGCTTTTCAGAGCGGGAAACAATCCTTCCAGAAATCCCACTGTCCCTTTTAACACATCTCCGTCATTGACTCCCGGCACTACTACTATCTGTGTATGAAAAGAGATCCCTGAATCAGCAAACCTTCTCAGTATCTCTCTTATATTTATCCTTCCAGGGCATTTCATCATCCCTTGTCTGACGGATTCATCCGCAGCATGGACAGATATATACAAAGGAGAAAGATGAAGACGTTCTATACGTCTTATATCCTTCTCGCTGAGATTTGTCATGGTCATGTAGGAACCGTATAAAAAGGACATCCTGTAATCATCGTCCTTGATATAAAGGCTCTTTCTCAATCCCCTCGGGAGCTGTGAGACAAAACAGAAGATGCAGTCATTGGCACATCTTCTCACTGTAAATTCCTCCACTTCAAAACCAGGCGTCCCGTCGCCTTTTATGGTCATACGACCCTTGTCCTGGACATCGACATTGAACTTATCATCGGTCACGAAAAGAAGGTCTAGAAAGTCTACGGCGTCCTCACCGTCAATATGCAATATCCTGTCGCCTGGTCGTAATCCCTGCTTCCAGGCATGGGAACCTCTGTCTACATCCTTTACTATGATCATTGTCACCTCGCAGGGGGATTTTACATGATTAATCCCCTGTTCACAAGGTAATTATATGGTAATATCACGGGAATCCTCAAGCCCCAGTTCATCCCTCACAGCCTGCTGCATCTTCCTGATCCGCTCTGAAAATATCTTCTCTTCATGCTCCTCCATGCCGTCCAGAAGTATTCCGTTTACTTTTCTTCTTATCTCTCTCATCCTCATGCAGGCGTCCTCGCCCTTTGATGTGCAACGGAGCCTGCATACCCTTCTGTCACCTTCATCACGATCCCTGGACACATATCCCATCTGGTTCAGCCTCTTGACCATACGTGAAACCGCCCCCTTGTCTATCTGAGCAGCGACACCTGTCTCTTCTATAGTAATTCCGGGATGTTCATCTATGACCATGAGCAGATTGTATTTGCCCGGCCCCAGTCCATATTCCCTTACAGACATGGTTATGTATCTTGATATGAGGATATCAAGTATCCTTATGTCCCGTCCTCTGAACTTGTCCATCCCCACAGCTCCTTTTTCTCTCAAACCTTAAATACATCACCATCACGATCATCGCCGCCGCCACATCACTCACGGGAAAAGCAAAAATAACACCCCGTATTCCCCATATAGCCCCAAACGTATACATGAGAGGCAGAAACAGCAGCAGCTGCCTCATGCCCGAGACTATTACAGTCTCCCTTATCCTTCCTATGGACTGAAAATATGTGGACACCATCACATGTATGCCCACTGCGAAAAATGCCCCTCCCATTATTTTCATAATATAGGAGTATTTACCGATAAATCTCATATCATTCAGGAATATTGAAAATATCTGTTTCGGAAAAGCGACCATCACCATACATCCCGCTGCGGCTAGAGCTGTTGAATATACGAGAGCTGTCTTAAATACCATTTTAAGCCTATGATGGTCTTTCGCTCCAAAACTGTAGCCCAGGAGAGGCTGCGCCCCCTGCCCCAGTCCCAGTATAGGCAAAAACAGGAAAGATGAGAATCGCTGAAACACAGCATATGCAGCCACATAACCCTCCCCTCCCAAAGATATAAGCTTGTTGTTCAAAAGAAGCGCCAGTATGCTTCCGGAGACTTGCCTCACAAAAGAAGCGCTTCCTATACCCATGGCTTTTGTGAAAGTCGTTTTCTCAGGTACTATATCCAGCGGTCTGAACTTCAAAAGATTTCTTCTTGAAAAAAACATCACATGGACAAGATATATCATGCTGAATGCACGTGCCATGACCGTCGCCATGGCTGCGCCCCTAGTCCCCATGTCAAACCCAAATATCAGGATCGGGTCAAGGGCAATGTTTATCATGGCGGATATCAGCATGGAACTCATGGCCTCTTTGGCATATCCCTGTGATCTCAGAATATTGTTCATGGCCACAGGAAACAGTATAAATACTACGCCGGAAAGCACTACACTGAGATATTCGTCGGTATGATGCCATAACACGCTGTTTGTCCCCAGTATCTGTATAATGCTCTCCTTCATCAACAGACCAAATAACGTTATCAGCAGTGCTAGTATCAATGTCAAATATACTATGCTGGAATAAAGCCGTTCAGCACTTTCCTCTCTCTTTTCACCAAGCCTTATCGATATCATGCTCGCAGCGCCTATGCCCAGCAGTGAACCTGCTCCGATTAAAAACAGCTGAACTGGAAATACAAGGTTTACAGCCGCTATTCCGTTTGGCCCCACTCCTTTTCCAACAAATATGGAATCTACTATGTTATATGTCCCGTTCACCACCATGGCTGTTATGGCAGGCAAAGACATCCTTATAAGGGCTTTTTTGGGGTCTCTTTCTTCAAGGGGGTTCATCGTCTTCCTTTCCTTCGACTCATGCCGCACACATGTTGACTGGTCAACTAATATTAAAAAAAAAGAGCCGCCTATCAGCGGCTCTATTTATACTACTGCAGTTTTACTTTAAGTTTATCTATCATATCCGCTGCCATCTTTTTAAGATCGTACTCCGGGCTCCAATCCCATTCTTCTCTGGCACATGAATCATCCATGCTGTTGGGCCATGAGTTGGCGATCTGTTCAAGCACCGGGTTCACATCATAATCCATGACAAAGTCCGGGACATGTTTTAATATCTCATCTTTTAACTTTTCCGGGTCGAAGCTCATGGCGGTAACATTAAATGAGTTTCTATGGATAAGTCTTGAAGGATCTGCTTCCATTATCTGAATACATGCTTTGATCGCATCCGGCATATACATCATGTCTAGGAATGTACCTTTGGGAAGAGGACAAGTGTATTTTTTCTGCTTTATTGCCTCGTAAAAGATCTCAACCGCGTAATCTGTGGTCCCTCCCCCTGGGAGAGTCTTATATGATATGAGCCCCGGGAAACGTACGCTTCTTGTATCCACACCGAATTTTGTAAAATAATAATCGCTGAGAAGCTCGCCGGAGACTTTGCTCACTCCATATATAGTGGAGGGACGCATTATAGTGTCCTGCGGTGTGTTATCATGAGGGGTGCTTACACCAAAAGCTCCGATTGAACTGGGTGTAAAGACGGCGCAGTCATGTGCCTTTGCTATCTCAAGGACATTCACCAGTCCCCCGACATTGATGTCCCATGCAAACTTGGGTTTTTGCTCTCCCACTGCCGAGAGCAGAGCTACAAGGTTGTATATAGTATCAATATTATACTTTTTAACAATCTCGACGATCTTATCTGTATCCCTTATGTCAATATTCTCAAAGGGGCCATTTTCCTTCAACTCACACGATACGTTCATATTTATATCACTGCCCACAACATGTGAGTCCCCATATTTTTTCCTCAGTTCCACAACCAGTTCCGAACCGATCTGTCCCGAAGCACCAAGTACCAAGATATTCTTCATATTTTACCCTCCATTAATATTTTTCCTCTGGTGAGATTATCATTATTACCAAATATTTCCACTATTAATTTACTATAAATATCTGAATACCATTATCAGAGAGCATCTCATGAGTTATTCCGCCTTCTCCGCATGATGGACTTTTTGATTTCATTATGGCAGTTTCGATGCCTCTTTTTTTACAAAACTCCAGGACAGACCTTGCCCCGTCGCTGAAATTATCCGTCACATCCTCTTCCGAGTATAAACGGATTACCCTTTTTCTGTTATTTACACTCCTGATCTCAGCGGGTTCCCTTGGTGTGGGCAGTCCTCCGAGCTGTTCGGGACACATGGGTATGAGTATATATTCTTCTGATAAACGTCCCAGGTCATATTTCTTTGACCTGCCGTCATATCTTGTGCAGATTCCCAGAAGGCAGCTGCTTACTACGGCTTCTTTTTTCATGTTCAGCTCTTTTCCAGTTTGATCTTCACTTTCGGTTTTCCTTCTGGACTTTTTGTTAGTTTGACTTTTACTTTATAATCTTTGCCTGCTTTCTCTCTGGCTTTTGCCACCTGACTTACAATCTGCTTTTTTAACATGGCTCTTTTGGCTTCATCGCTCACCACACCTGCGAGCACACTGTCGATCTTTTTTTCCAGCGCTCCTTCACTAACTCTCTTTTTTTTCGGTTCCTCATCAAAAAACAGCGGTTTAGCCTCAACCTTTCCTGTTTCCTCGTTAAATACAAAAGAGCCTGGTTTCCTGTACAGAGCGTCATTTATCCTGGATTCATAATAACCCTGCTTTGCCCTGTATTTATAGATAAAGCTTTCGAATGGAAATTTTACGCTTACAGGTGAAAATGCGATGTTTTCAGTGATATATCTTACTCTCTGTTCTATATTGTTCTGGATTTCCCTAATGATCCTGATCAGATGATGCTTTTTATGGTTTGGGATATTATATAAGTCCTTTACATAATCATCTATCTCTTTTAGCTTGACTTCAAGTTTCTTTATATCATTGAAGGTGACTTTGCTTTCCATACTGTTTTATATCTCTTTTCCGCATTTGGGGCAGAACCGTGCATGTTTATCGATCTTCTCTCCGCATTCAGGGCATCTCTTCTCTTCGATCTTGCTGCCGCAGCTTGGGCAGAACTTTGAGCCCTCCTCCACGGGTTTCCCGCATGACGGGCACGCGAAGTTCTTCTTATCCATCACCGGTTCGCCGCACTGGGGGCAGAACTTGGCATCTTCAGAGACCATGCTGCCGCAGTTTCTGCATTTCATCATGGACTTCTTCTCTCTGCTCTGACCGTTCATCATACCCGGCAGCAGCATCCCAAGACCTGCACCTATCCCCAGGCCCATCCCGGCAGAAGCATCGGACCCGCCCTGGCTGCCGTTTCCCTCAGCTGCATCACCCATTGCTCTTGACGCTTTAAACTTCATATATGAATCCATGTCTCCCACGATGTTCATCCCTGATCTTTCATCCACCATCTGCTGGACTTCCTCGGGCATGGATATGTTTGAGACGGCAAAATCCCTGATTTCTATACCATACTTCTTAAAATCATTCTCCACCTTCGCGCCGGCTATCGCTGATATCTCATCAAAATCCCTGGGAAGGTCAAATACGCTCTTCAAAGTCTCTCCCATTAGATCAGTAAAACGTGTCACGATGATCTCTCTGAAATAGTCTTCTATCAGCGAAGCACTGTACAGCGCACGTGTCCCCACAAGAGTATTGATGAATAAAAGAGGCTGTCTTACCTTAAAAGAATAGACCCCGAAAGCGCGTATATTGACAAGACCAAGATCACTGTCCCGAAGAGATATGGGAGTCTTTGTCCCCCATTTCATGTTTGTAAAAATCTTTGAGTTTATAAAATATACTTCCGCTCTGAATGGAGACTGAAAACCGAACGGCAGAGAAAGCGCTTTTGTGACAAGAGGCAGGTTTGCGGTGCTTAATGTATGCCGCCCCGGACCAAATACATCCAGAGATTTCCCGTCTCTGAAAAATACCGCCCTCTGGTTTTCCCTGACGATGAGCTGCGCTCCCATTTTAATAGGCAGAGACCCATTTTCCGGTATTCTGTGCACGATCTCATTCTCAGACCCTTCTGTAACCACCCGTATTTCTACAAACTCAGACATCATCCACACCTATCGATCTCATG
>CAZGIO010000062.1:0-9050 GCA_964525975.1 uncultured bacterium | reverse complement strand
AAAGGCAGGTTGAGAACCCTTGCAGACGGGACTGCAAGTGATATGGCCGTTGTTATGGATATGGACAGGAGACTGGGCATAGTCGTCGGCTCAGCTTATATGGGCAGTGTTAAAAAGCTGATGTTCACCGTTATGAACTATTATCTGCCCCTGCACGGGATATTGCCACTTCACTGCTCTGCAAATCAAGGGCCCGGCGGAGATTCCGCTCTTCTCCTGGGGCTTGCAGGGACCGGCAAGACAACATTGTCAGCTGACCCGAAAAGGGCTCTCCTGGGAGATGACGAACATGGATGGAGCCGCAATGGAATAGCCAATTTCGAATTTGGCTGTTATGCTAAGATGATCAATATAAACAAAGACAAAGAACCAGATATTTACGATGCCGTCATGCACAGTGATGATTATCTCAAACACGGCGCTATTATTGAAAATGCCATGATGTATCCCGACGGACATTTTGATTATGATGACGAACGTCTCACACCGAACTCCCGCTCATCATATCCTCTGAAATATCTGAAGAACATCAAAGAGGATTCCATGTCAGGGCATCCTTCCACGATTCTGTTCCTAACAGCTGACGCTTACGGCGTCCTGCCCCCGGTCTCAAAGCTGGACAGATCAAGAGCGATGTTATGGTTCCTTATGGGATACACAAGCAAACTCGCAGGTACCGAGACAGGTGTGAAAGAACCGGAAGCTACTTTTTCACGGTTCTTCGGACAGCCTTTTATGCCTGGACTTCCGGGGCTTTATGCCAAGATGCTCGGGGATAAGATGGAAGAGCATGATACACAGGTATATTTGATCAACACCGGCTGGACAGGAGGACCTTACGGGACAGGTCACAGGATCGACCTTTCTTTGACAAGGAAGATGGTTGATGGGGCTCTAAACGGTTCACTGGCTGAAGTTGAATACAGAAACGATGAAGTGTTCCATCTTTCTGTGCCGGTGAGTTGTCCAGGTGTGCCTGAGGATATACTGGATCCCGAATCCACATGGGAAGACAAAAAGGCATACAGGGAGACCGCTTTGAGACTAGCAGAACAGTTTTCCGCTTACTTTGACAAAGCCTATGGAAATAATGACCTGCCTGTGGAGATAATCAGACAGTGCCCTGGAAAATAAGATGCGTCGGCGGACAGAGACGGTATTAGAGACTGAACACCTGACAGTCAAACTGCCTGAACCTGCCCGGGCCGCTGACTTTATGAGGATATGGAGCGATCCGGCCATCATGTCAAATGTGGGATTCCCGCAGGGCTTGACAGGGTTGAACCTCCAGTCCATGGAAGAGGATATAAGAAAATCTGACCGGGAAGGGCGTCTTTTTGACAGACCCCTTGCCGTTCATATAAAAAAGACGTCCTGTTTTGCCGGAGAATGCGTGGTGGGTATGCCGGGGAAAGACCTTGTATCCAAGACGGACATCAAACTTCTCAGGGAATATCAGGGGGCTGGATACGGCAGCGAGCTGAAGTCCGCCCTTGTTAACTATATCTTCAGCAATACAAAAGCCCGAGCAGTGTCCGCGGGACCAAACAGGAGTAATACCGCCTCTATACGTATGCAGGAAAAATGCGGCGGAGTAAGGATCGCAGCCTGCAGATACGAACCTTCTGAGAGAATGCGCGCTCTGCATGGAGCGGAAAGCGTGGATTATTATCTTTACATGATCTATAAAAATAAGGCGCGGGAAGATCAAGGGGTGATATTCGACCTGGACGGCACACTGCTCAATACCATAGAAGATATTAGCACGAGTATCAACCGTGTGCTTGAAAGAAACGGCTTTAAGGGACACGGCACTGAGGATTACAGGAACATGGTGGGATCCGGGATGAGGATGACTGTTAAACGTGCTCTGCCTGCGGGGACTGATGAAAAGACGGTGGATCTGATCTCTGCGGAATCCTCAGCTGAATACCTCGCCAACTGCACTAATAATACAAATGTTTATCCGGGTATGAAAAGAATTGTAAAAAGACTGAAGGATGAAGGCTTCTTTCTGGGAGTCTTGACGAACAAGCCCCATGAGGCCGCTGTATCTTCAGTGGAACACTATTTCGGGGAAGATATGTTTCATCTGATCAGAGGTGTAAAAGATGACGGTATGAGGAAACCCCATGCCCCTCTTGTATGCCACGTGAGAGATATTTCAGCCATTCCGGGAGAAAAGATCAAATTTGTGGGCGATTCGTCTGTTGACAGGGAGACCGCCGCCGCAGGGGGAATGGAGTTCATCCCTGTGGAGTGGGGATACGGCTACCACAGTGATCGCCGCCAGGCGGCTGACGCTGATATGCTTTACAGTATGATCAAAAGCCATTGATGAAAGCACGCATAACTGTTATAACTGTAAAAAAGGAGGGAAAATGGCATTCAGTGAAATGAAAGACAATCAGCATGTGACCGTGGAGATGCTTATTACCAGAGTCGATGTGAGGACTGCGAAAAACGGTTCGGAATATATGGACCTTACACTCTCTTCACACGATGAGAACATCAATGCGAAGATGTGGAACAGCGAACGTTTTTCAGCCTCGAATCCCGAAGTATACAGGGTGATAACAGGTTCCCCGGGCACTGTGGTGAAGGTGGACGGGAGGGTCAATGATTTTCAGGGACGCAAACAGCTGAAGATCGAACATATATCCCTGATTGCCGATGCAGACCCGTACGATTATATGCCATCGTCTCCCGTGGCACAGGCTGATCTTGAGACAGAGTTTAAAAGTATACTGGACACCATCAAAGACATCAGGGTGAAGGCATTTCTTGAGAGACTTTTCAGCGGTGAGATATATGAGACATTTAAGACTGCTCCAGCTGCAAAGACATATCATCATAATTACGCCAGAGGGCTCATGGAGCATACGCTGAATATCTGCAGACTGGCTGATAAAGTGCTGCAGGCTTATCCGGGAGATATAGTCGACAGAGATATCCTTATCGCGGGGATACTGTGTCATGATATAGGCAAAGTCGTGGAATATGAGAATAATATGGGACAGATAGACATCACAGACAGCGGAAAACTTATCGGCCATATGGTGCTGGGAGCTCAGATGGCGGCAAACGCCGCGGCGGAAAGCGGACTGGACCAGAACAGCACTCAGAAGATCATCCATATTATACTGGCGCATCACGGACAACGTGAATATGGCGCCGTTGTATTACCCAAGACAATAGAGGCTTTTCTTGTACATATGCTGGATAACATCGATGCCAAGATGAAAAGATATGAGGAAGTGAAAAAGGAAAGCAGCGGCGAGATATGGTCCTCAAGACAGAGGATGTTTAATGATGTGGAGTTGTTTTTAGGCTGATGAAAGAAAAATTCCTCTCATTTGTAAAGAAACATAAACTGATAAGAGATGGCGATGCCGTGCTTGTGGGGTTTTCAGGCGGTAAGGATTCCGTCTTTCTTCTTCAGATGCTGCTGGAATCCCGGGAGATCCTGGGAGTGAGCAGGATCGGAGCTCTTCATGTCAATCATATGCTCCGTGGAGACGAAAGCGACAAGGACAGGGATTTCTGCCGGCGCTGGTGCGCTGAAAGAGATATTGAGTATTATGAGGAAAACATACGTGTCAAGGTCCTTGCTTTGAGAAACAGGGCTTCCCTTGAGGAGACAGGACGAGAGATCCGTTATAAACTGCTTGAAGCGTACAGGCAAAAAGAGGGATTCCACTGGTCAGCCACCGCTCATAATGTGGATGACCAGTGTGAGACGATACTGTTCAGGCTCGCAAAGGGGACAGGTCTCGACGGTGTCATGGGCATTAGAGAAAAAATTGGGCATACCATACGGCCTATGCTGGATATCTCCGCTGATGAGATCGTGGAATACCTGGACAGGCTGGGGTTGAAATACAGGCATGACAGTTCCAATAAGATCCTCTCATATGACAGAAACAGGATAAGACATAATATTATTCCCCAATTGAAAAAGATAAACCCGGAAGTCCTAGCAGCTTTTACCCGTTTCCGAAATATCGCATCTTACTATATGGAGGTCTCTGAACATTATCTCTCAGAAATGGCAGCACGGCGGACAAAACTCACGGAAATGGGGCTTGAACTGAAGACAGAAGGTTTGTCTCATGGTGATATCATCATGCTTTCGAGATACATACTGAAGGAAGAATTTTCACATATAAGTTCTTATGCTGATATGGAGTCAGTAGCGGGAATCTCAAACGGTGAATCAGGAAAATATATCCGTCTCACAGATGATCTGGAAGTCCATAATAATTTTGGCGCTCTCTATTTCAAGGCTCCCGAGGGCTTTTTTCAGGAATATGAGCTCAGGATCGAGGCCGGGAAGAGTTACCTGCTCAAGTATGGATGGCGTCTGGAGACTGAAATCATCCGTGACTTTCCCTTTAAGCTGGAAGAAGGCACTGTCCTGATATCGTTGGACGATGAAGGAGATGAGTTCTTTGTCAGAAACCGGCGCAGGGGGGATATTTTTGTGCCTCTGTCCACAGGGCGAAGACGGAAGCTGAAAAAGTATCTCAATGACAGAAAGATACCCCGGATAATCAGGGACAGCCTCCTTATGATCACAGGAAAGGACCGTATATATGCCATCCTGGGCCTGGAAGACAGCATCCATGTGAATGAACCGGGACATGACAGATATCTGAAAGTCAAATATACAAGATATACGGAAGTGTAAATGGTCTGGGTCCTTTTTTTTATCTCATTCTTATGGGGTACCACTTTTATTTTTTCAAAGATCGTCGTGGGCGCGGTATCGCCATCCTTCATCATCATGATGCGTTTTTTATCCGCTGCGTTTCTATTTTATCTTGTCTTTGGCAGGAGGGTGCGCCTGGACGTACGGTCTGTCATCGCCGGGGGAGTAATAGGTCTGGTCAACGGCGGGGCCATGATACTCCAGGTACTGGGGCTCAAGTATACAACGGCGTCGCATTCAGCATTTATTACTGCTGTCTACATTGTCTTTGTTCCTGTGATTGAATGGATATTCTGGGGTAAGAAGCCCCGCGCCAGGCTGTTCGGCGGCATCGGGGTCACACTGGCCGGAGTCTTCCTGTTATCTGGTATACGCGCCGGATTCAGTGTGAACCCAGGCGATGCCATCACGTTCCTGTCGGGGATACTGTTTGCGTTTGAGATCTTCCTTATTAGTCATTTCGGAGAAAAAAGCGATCCTTTCTGTCTTATACTGGTGCAGTTTCTCGCTACGGGAGCTACAGGCGCTCTTTTCTCATGTCTCGATGGAAGCCTGGCATATGGCATGCCGCTGGTGATGAGCGGTGGCAGGGTCATGTTGTCGCTGGCTTATCTTGCGGTAATGGGCACATTTATCCCGTTTATGCTTCAGGTATTCGCACAGAAAACCGTCAAACCCACTATTGCAGGGATGATATATATTACAGAGTCTGTTTTTGCTCTGCTCCTTGCAGCGCTGTTTCTGGGGGAACGGATGACAGTGAGAGGATGGGTGGGGATCGTCTGTATATTGGCGGGGATCTTTGTCACCGTATCAAGGGTACGGAAAAGACGCGGTTCATCAGCTGCGGCGGATCTGTCTGAGACGCCGGAAAAAACGGCTTAAAAGCCATGACGCTTTGTCTGCCATGATGCCTCCTGTTACTTCAGGCCTATGATTGATCCACGGGGCTTCAAGGAGACTCCCATGTGTATGTATCACTCCCTGTTTTGGATCTGAGGCTCCATAAACCAGATGCCTCAGCCGTGAAAGATAAATAACGCCTGCGCACATCATGCAGGGTTCAAGAGTCACATACAGATCACAATCATCAAGTCTCCATGTACCAAGATTCGAAGCCGCTTCCCGTATGGCATTCATCTCAGCATGGCCTGAAGGGTCCCCAAGGTTTTCTCTGGTATTATGACCTCTTCCAATTATCTCGCCTTGCTTGACAACAACAGCGCCTACAGGGACTTCATCAATGTCGTAGGCTTTTAGTGCTTCCCGCAGCGCTTCGCGCATAAATCTTTCCATGGGGGTAGTATAACATTTATGGAAAAAAAAGCCAGAGCCTGATCAGAGACCTTGAACGAGCAGTTTTTATTTTGATTATCTCGCTGGTCATGTATAATCGAGAAAAGGAGAGATATGGGAAACCCGCCATTGCCGTATTATACGTTTGCGCAGTATATTCGGAGACAATTCAAGACAAAAGCTTTCAGGATATCCGTTGATGGGTTTTTCGGATGTACAGGCAGATGCGTGTATTGTGAGAACAGTTACTACGCCCCCCCTGAAAAAAGTCTGGAGGAACAGATACTCTCCCATGCAGATTTTTACAGGAACCGGTACAAGGCCAGGGACTTTTACCTCTATTTTCAGAAGGGTACCGGTACAATGGCTTCCCCCGGATCTTTGAAAAAGATCTACGACAGGGGATTGTCAGTCATGGATTTTCTCGGGCTGATCATCGGGACAAGACCGGATTATGTGGATGAAGATGTCATGGCTGTCCTGGATAATTATAAAGAAAAATATGATCTTTGGCTGGAATACGGCCTACAGAGTACTCATAACAGGACGCTGGAGCGGATCAGGCGGGGACATACATATGAGGATTTTACAAAAGCGCTGGACCTTGCCCGGAGACATCAGATCAAGACAACAGCTCACCTTATCATGGGGCTTCCAGGTGAAGACCCTGAGATGATGTTCCAGTCAGTAAGAAGATTATCCCGTCTGCCTGTCAGCGGAGTTAAGTTTCACCACCTGTATGTGCTCAAGGGGACTGAACTTTTCCAGTGGTATAAAGATGGCAGGTATACACCTCTGGAGTATGAGGAATATGCTGAAATACTGATCACAGCCCTGCGGTATCTTAGAGAGGATATTGTCGTGCACAGGATACTGGGCGAGGACCACAGTCCGCAGCATGCAGCTCCCGACTGGGACAGAGACAAACAGTCCTTCATTGATGATATTAAAAAGAGGATGGCTCTTAAGGGTTATCGGCAGGGCGATCTTTTAGACTGAACTTTCCCCATAATTCAAGAGCGGCGCCGCATATCAATCCGGCGGCTGTGAAAAGCAGGAGCAGCGATACGGGGTCTCCGGAAACGCTCATCTCTATAAGCGGTTTTTTCAGAGCGCCGAGTATGAAACCGGTGAGCATGGCAAGAGTCTTGTCGCGGTGCCGCTGAAGAGAGGCACGGATAAGTCCTGAAACGGTGATCAGCCCGGTGAATATCCCCATGGAAAGAACCAGCATGGGAATAAAAGCCCATGGGTCCCCGTTTCCTCCGGATATAAAAGCGGCGGCTTTTCTGATGTTGTCCAGTACAGGCCAATAAGTACCCATGAGCAGCAGCATGAATGATCCGCTTATCCCGGGGAGCATCATGGCGCTTACGGCGATAAAGCCGGAGATAAAATAAACAGGCAGTAAGATATGGTCATGGGATTGCGGGGAAAGTGACGCCGCAGCAAAGGAGACGGCAAATCCTATGGAGGCAATAAGCAGGTTCATGGGATGGTGCCGTCTTATGACGGAGAAGACTGAATGTACAGATACTATGATGAGACCGGTGAAAAAAGCAAAAGTCCTGCCAGGTGCCTGTTGGATGGCTCTGGAGATAAACCCGCTGAGCATGATGACGGCGAACAGTATTCCCGCTCCCAGGGGAAGAAGAAATGCGAAGTCGATCTTGCGGAACTGCAGCCTGAGAAGATGTCTGAGGGATGACAGGGAGGAGATGAAACGGTCATATATACCTGTTATGACCGCTATGGTGCCCCCTGAGACTCCGGGCACTATGTCCGCCGCGCCCATGAGTACACCCTTCAGGAAAATGACGATGAGACAAGAGAGTCTTTTCATAGTTGGATTATATCTGAAGATGACTCTGTGTCAATCTCTGAAGCCCGCGATAAAAGTAAAAACTACTTGAAAAAAAGCATCTGTCATATTAAACTATAATTGTTGCCCGATAGGTATGCCGGAGGAGCTGAATTGAGTATTAAAGACAATATATCGTTGATAAGAGAAAAGATCGAGAAAGCCAGAGCTGTTTCCGGCGTTGAGCGAAAAGTGCTCCTCTGCGCAGCGACTAAGACCAGGACGGTGGGGGAGATCCGCGAAGCCCTTGAGGGTGGCGTGGATATCATAGGAGAGAACCGTGTTCAGGAAGCACGGGATAAATATGGCGAGTTCAAAGGCGCCCCGAGACATTTTATCGGGTCTCTCCAAAAAAACAAAGTAAAATATTGTTTCGATCTCTTTGACTGCATTCAGTCCGTTGACTCACTGGACCTTCTCAAATATCTGGACCTGCAGGCTGTAAGAAGGAACAGCGATATGGATTATATGATAGAAGTGAATATCTCGGCTGAAGATTCAAAACACGGATTTGAACCGGGACAGCTGGAAGAAGTCATGGAAAAAGCGTCTCAATGTGAGCGGATAAGGCTTACAGGGACCATGGCAATGCTGCCCCTGTCACATGATCTGAAACTGGTGGGACGTAAAGCTGCTGAGATGTACAGGATATATGAGGGGCTGCGGAAGCTGAATAATGGCAAGAATATAGCCGTGGAGCATCTCTCCATGGGTATGAGCGGAGATTATGAGATAGCAATAGCGGAAGGAAGCAATCTGGTTCGGATAGGTACTTCCATTTTTGGAGAAAGGAGCAGCCGGTGCACATTGTAAGATTCACGTATTCATTGAACCTTATTGTGATATTGCTGAATACATATATCATGTTTTTCATAGTACGTCTTTTTATACCGTTCAATAAACAGATAATATTCAACAGATTGTACAGGTTCATATATTATACCACAGAACCTGTCCTGAAGATCTTCGGCAACAGGGATGTTAAACGGAAGACCGATGCGAGGGCTCTGGCGGTAACCCTGATATTCACCGGGCTTTATTCCCTCTTCTGGATCCTTGACAACCCCGATAAGTCTGTATACGGGGGGCTCATATATATGACCGCTTCCTTTGTCACGTATTTTTTCTATCTTTTCTCATTTGCTTTTCTGGCGGATTTTTTCATACTGATGCGGGGACCTT
>CAZGIO010000061.1:6653-9191 GCA_964525975.1 uncultured bacterium | reverse complement strand
GGCGTTTAAAACGCCCCTAAAAAATACCGTCAGAATGACGGGTTAAAAAAGAGTTCCATGAAGAAATCAATGCCGAAAAGGCGAAACACTATGGCTGTTACAAACATCACAAGCAGCACGCCTTTCAGAATATCCTGCGCCTTCAGCGTTCCCAGGAGGAGCGGTTCACGGCTCATATAAGCGGAAGCCGCATACAGTTCCTCACCGATCAGAGTATAATCGCAGGCCGCGATAAAGAACGGTATCTGTGAGGAAGCATCTGTTCCTGCGATCTGGACAGCGCCGATTGTGTTGGCTGTCTCGGCAAGTATCAGCGATTCAGCATAGAACATGCCCAGCAAAAATACTGTGGCGGGTTTTTCCCTTACCATGGCCCCGCTTACTGCGCCGGTATAGGCAAACTGACCCAATGCCGCCAGGTATGCTATGCCCCCGTCGTAGAGGTCAGGGCGTCCCGCGGACATATACGCCTCTTTTACCACATCCTGTGCCACGGTGACCACGATGGGATCCCTTACAGGCACAGAAAACGGCGTCTCATATTTTGCCACCTGTTTTGCGACAGGACGAAGAATATTCAACGACGCAAGAGTGGCCACATCGGACATGGTGGATGTGCCGGGTATATAAAACACCGGTTTTCCCATTTCCGTTGCTCGTCCCAGGGCGTCATCTATGGCCTCAAGGCCGGGGATCTTCCGTATAAATATTGACATGCCCCTTTTTGCCCTCCGCACATAAAACATGATGAGTCCGATAAAGATAAGCCCCAGTATAAAAGGCTTGACCTTTTCCGTGTCCACCATCTCTCCATGGCTTACTATGGAAAGAGCCTCAATGAACTGAGGTTCCCCTTCAGGCGCCTGTTCATACAGTTCCACTTCCACCTGAGTCCCGGCTCCCCCGGTGACCAGAGGTATCTTTATAAACCTGCCGCTGTTGATGATCACTTTTTCTTCAACTGCTTCACCGTTTATTTTTATTTTCAGTATATATTTTTCAATGGTCTCGGGACCCGCAGTGGGATCCAGTTCAACATTGACCTTGTCTCCGGGATCATTGGGTTCGTCTGTCAATTCAAAATCAACGCCCGGCTTGGCATTCGAGACACTCAATACCAGGCACAACATACACAATATCATTATGATCTTTTTCA
This sequence comes from uncultured bacterium, assembly GCA_964525975.1. Lineage (GTDB taxonomy): Bacteria > Macinerneyibacteriota > Macinerneyibacteria > Macinerneyibacteriales > DSCS01 > CAZJQC01. Next base: position 8,035 of record CAZGIO010000061.1, on the reverse strand, counting down.
TCGTCTCACCCATCCTATCCGCCAATGGTGCTCTTGAATATCGGCCACCATTCCTGGAAAATGAAGTTCATCCTTCCCACAAAAAGGCTGATACGTCCCATGAATGTATATCCGAAGGATGCTCCGAAAGCTATCATGAGAAACAAAAGCGCTGGGTTTCTTGAGAATCTCACGATCCTGTTGTTATTTTTCAGAGAAAAGAAGAAATGAACAATAACAACAAAGACCCCAAGGACAAGGAGCGGCCCCATGAGGGCATCATAGAAGAACGTCTTGAACGACGGGTCCTTAAAGAAAACACCGATGTTTTTTGCGCTCAACAGCGGCTCCCCTGTGGGGTCAACCACAGTACCGTAAAGCTGAAGCATGATCCTTGTCTTCAGACTGGGTATGATGGAATATCCCGTGCCGAATCCCACTGTTATACAGATGGGATAACGTGAAAGCCATGCGAATTTCCCGGAAAACCTGGAAAAATAGAGCACGCCTATGAGGATACCCAGTGAAAGCCATATGCCCAGGAGATAATTTCCCGAAGACATGGCTCGTCTCATGGGATTCCATACTCTGGGAAGAAAGAGCGTGGTATAACTGACATAGATCGAATATCCCACGGACACACCCACAAAAAGGTGTTCAGCGAATTTATATAACGGATTGTCTTTGAAAAGGAACGAGAATATCGCCAACGTCAAAAACAACGCAATAGTCATCCAAATAAATAGTCCCATACTCTCCCCCTATCTCTTTTTCGCATCTTTGCGTTTGGCAAAATATGCAATATTTCCGATGATGATGAGTATGATAACATAAAAATGAGCTGTAGCCTGGGGCGCCATTCCCTTGCGCGCGATACTTCGTCTTGTAATGCTCAGGCGTATCTCCTCATCGGTAAAGGATGGTTCATAATAACTGCTGTTATATCTTGAGAGATCTTTATCTTTATAAAGGTTTCTCATATACTCAGCCGTATCCTTGCCATTGAGTTCATACTCGAGTTTTTCAACAAGCTGCTCATATTCAGCGGCTCCCTTGAGTCCGCCCATGAGCCCGATCATCTGTTTTGTCTGCAGGAAAGGATAATACTTAGCCGCAGATACAGCAGTGGAACCCACAGCCACCTTCTTTTTATAGAGGCCGTTTGCATAAGTGACCCATGACTCGGGATATGATGTCCCGGAAATGGAATAAACAAGGCCTATGGAATTAAAATTATAATATTTCTGCAGCATGGGCAGATCCTCGGTGTCGTTGCCAGCCTTATCGTTGGCGAAAAATGTCTTAACATCTGTTGCTAGTGATATGATCGCCTGTACAAATGGATACCCGAAGCCCAGGAAGACATAGTCCTCCCCGTATACGGGGCCATAATCCTTTGCGAT
>CAZGIO010000061.1:0-6643 GCA_964525975.1 uncultured bacterium | reverse complement strand
GTGTGCATGTCGTTCTCACCCAGGTCGATACCTGTTGTCAGTCCCGACCATCCCATTACAGGGATCTCGCGCAAAAACGCATGGCGCAGTATGGCAAAAGCCATGGGGTCCAGTTCCGCTATAGTGGCAGGATCATAATCAAACGCAATAAATATCGCCTGCTTTTCCTGCGGATTCTCAATATTATGTCTGTATATGGACTCCATCTCATCATAGATGTTCTGGACTTCACCTGTGACATATGTGTTTATATGCATATTAAAAAGGAGCGGCAGAAGCACCACAAGAAGCATACCCGCGTAAAGGACGCTCTTGGGTATGGCCAGCAGCCTGTCAAACCAGGGTTTATTGTTTTTCATCACTCACCACCTCCCAGATAGGAGCGCTCTATACCCAGCATGATCTTGATTGAAGTGGCGACCATCCCCAGTCCCACACCAAACATGATGCCGCGCATGGCAGCAGTGTTGGGCACTAGCATGATCCAGTTAGTGATCCTGCCGAATATCATAAGAGGGCCGAAAGCCACACGGCCTATCATGACGATAAAACCGGCAACAAGCATGGTGCCCGCGAGCCATGTCCTGGCACGGAATGCCCTGTACGCGGCGCTTGTTATGTAAAATGCAAGAAGTGCAAACATGGTTGCGTTCAACGGCACGAGTATGTAACCGTAGATGTTGCGTCCCAGCACCTGCCACATGGAACCCGGATTATAAAACCCGATGATGGACACTGTGGTCATGATTATCAGCGCCACAAAGGTAACATAGCTGTAAAACATATCCTTGTGCTTCCTCCTGATCTTCATTGCGTGATGTCGTGTAAGGCTTGCCAGGCCGATGATCACGGCAAATGAAGCGATGGAAGCTATCCAGCTGTTAACAGGATCGATAAATCTGTCCTGGAGCACAGGAGACAGCTGAAGTAGGATACCGATAGTGGCAAAAATAAATGTAATAATTATCGGAATCTGCCTTTTCATAAAACTCCTTTCTTGTAGTTCATTATTAAAATAACAAATAGAGAAGAATTTACAAGCAAAAACTCTCAGAACTTGAGTTGAACAGGGGGAAAACAGCAGTTTTCCCCCTGAAAGTCTAAAACAACGTCTTGCTGCTCAGATAAAAATCTTTTACATGTACAGCTGGCGCAAAGACAGAATACCATTTATTGATAGAGCCGACGCCCTTTCCAAGGCCGCCGATCTCCTTAAGCATCCTCAGGGGTGAATCATTCCATCTGAAATGAGTGGCACCTGAGACCACTTTGCCGTCTTCAACATAGAAGAAACCGTTCCTTGTCATGCCTGTGAGGGTGAAATCCTCCATGCGCACCATGCGGATATACCAGAGGTCTTTGATATAGAACCCCTTCTTTATACCCTTAAGGAGTTCTTCTTCGCTCTTCTCTCCGGAAGAGATGATCACGTTTCTGGCGGACCATGGTTCATAACCGTTTTTCTCCGCCCAGAACCTGCCGCAGGGCATATCCTTCAGCACACCGTTTTCAAAGATGTTTCTTGCGGGTATCTTCAGTCCCTCATCGTCAAACGGTGAACACGGCGCGAATCTGTTCCCCGGGTCTGAGCCTATGGAAACACTCTCATGGAGCAGTTTCTGCCCCATCCTGCCGGAATAGGGAGAATATCCCTCGTCCACAGCGCGTCTGTCGGCGCCGAAGAATCCCAGCCAGATAAAGAGTTTTGTCGCAGCCTGTGCTGAAAGCACCACGTCATATCTTCCCGGTTCGAACTCACGGCGTTCCTGAAGGAGTCTTGCGTCATTCAAGGCATTGGCGAAATCAGCTTCTGGATCCACTGTCTCAAATCCGGTTCCACTGGAAAAAGATGATCCCTTTTCACCCTTCATATCTCTGGTGTTTGAATAGCCGGCGCTTGTCTGCATATGGCTTTTCATCAGTCCGTTTTTAGTGAATATACCGCTTTTTGTCACTTCACCGCTTACGGTTCCGTATACAGTCACCTTGTTTTTTCCCGCTTCAGCGATGGCTCCGGCAGCCACAGAAGCGCGCATCTCAGGAGTCATCTCCAGCACTGTCTCAGAGACAGTCTCGCTCTTTTCAGAACCTGAACCGGAAAGAGACGGCAGATATTCTTTATCCACTACAGACATCTCCGCAGCCTTCACACACTGTTTTACAAAGGATTCAAGATTATCCTCACTCAGGTCGGCTGTTGAAAGCGTGGCTTTTTTTCCGTCCATATACGCTGTAAGAGAGATCCTTGACTGGAGCGTGTCCACGTTCTGTGTGATCTTATTGTCGGCAAACCGTGTCAGCGCCTGTTCAGCGCTGTTGTATTCAAGTATATAATCATCCGCTGTACAATGTTTTTTTACAAAGTCAGCGATCTTTTCAAATGTCCTCTCCTTACCCATTGAAAGCACCTCCCACGTCTATATTACGGAATCTCGCAGGGGCTGATCCGTGTGTCATCTGCTGTACCTGCCCCGGTTCCCCTTTACCGCAGTTCAGCACGCCGTACCCTTCCCAGTAACGCTGGTCACAGATCGCATCGCATGCATTCCAGAACTGTGGTGTTATAGCCTGATATATTACATCCTTAAGAGGTCTTGTGATCTTTCCGTCTTTGATCTCATGGAACAGGTCCCCGCCGAACTGGAAGTTATAACGCCTCTGGTCTATGGAGAAACTTCCCATGCCATCGATGAGGATGCCGTCCTTCGTGTCTGCTATGAGTTCCTCAAGAGAGAGTTTCTCCTTGCCCGCTGCAAGCCCCAGGTTCGGTATCCTGTTGATAGGCTGGCTGGCGAAAGAATCCGCCCTGTTGCAGCCGAAACTTGCAGTATCGCCGATGTAATGTGCTGTCTCACGGGTGGTGCCGTAATTGACCAGGATGCCGTCTTTTATGATATGCCATCTCTGTCCCGGCACACCGTCGTCATCCCATCCCCAGGTGGCCAGTCCGCCGTCCAGGGTGTTATCGGCAACGATATTAACGATATCAGACCCGTATTTGAAGTTTCCTCTTTTTTCCGTAGTGGCAAAAGAAGTACCTGCAAAGTTTGCTTCCCATCCCAGCACTCTGTCAAGTTCCGTGGGATGCCCCACTGACTCATGTATTGTGAGCGCCAGATGTGAAGGCATGAGTATCAGGTCTTTCTTTCCCGGAGCTGGTTTTTCAGCCTTGAGCTTCATCACAGCTTCCTGTCCGATACGTTCCGCGTTTTCCACAAGACCCTGTGCCTCTATCCATTCATAACCCTTTGTCTTGGGGTACTCCGCAAAAGTCCTTGTCTGGAACTCCCCCTTGTCCACTGCCGTTGCGGTATATGTGGCAGAAGATGTATATATGGTATTTTCAAGGTCAGCGCCTTCTGTTGAGACCATGATCTGATGCATCTTCTTAAAGCGCATCATCCCTGTTACTTTTTTTATCTCTTTCATGGAAGACATGGCTTTGTAAACTTCAAACAGCAGTTCAGCCTTTTCTTTCACAGGAACCAGGAAGGGATCTTTTTCGATCACACTGTTGAACGTATCCGTCCTTTTCTCAAGTTCAGTGAGTTTTATGGGCTCCTGTACTGAGACAGCCGCCGCTTTTGCGATACGGACAGCTTTATCCACTGTCTCCGCCGCCGCCTGTTTTGTCAGGACCGGAGTCGCGGCAAATCCCCAGCGTCCTCCCAGAAGCACCCGTATACCTATGCCTCTTTCACCGTAATCATCCACCTGTTTCAACACATCGTTCTGCGTCATTATAAACTGCTTATCTGTACTGCGGTATCTTACGTCACCGTAATCGGCTCCGGCAGCTTTTATCAGATCAAGCGCGTATAATGCCAATTCTTTCATAACACCACCCCTTTTTATTTCGTGATACTAAACAATTGTAGTGGGTATGAAGTCACAAATCAAGAAAAAACTTCGATTCAGGTCCTGAAATAATGGACATCAGCCCCGCTGCTCTTTAAGAGAGCGGCAGCCTGTTTTTATCATGGTATACGAAAGATCCGATCAGCGCCGTGAGAGGAGCCACTGTCACCAGTCCGAAACTGCCGATAAGTGTATGGAGTATCTCAGCGGACACATATGAGAGGTTCAGTATATTGAACAGCGGCACACCCTGTGACGTAAGCACCATGAGCAGCGCCGTATAACTGCCGGTGTATGCCAGCAGAAGCGTCGTTGTCATGGTGCCGATGACAGCCTTTCCCACTGCGGCTCCTGATCTGAACATCTCTTTTCTGCTGATCTCGGGATGCCGTATATATACCTCATGCATGGATGCGGATATATCCATGGCGATATCCATGACTGCGCCTGAAGATGCGAGGAAGATGCCTGCCAGAAAGATCGCTGACAGGTTCAGGTGAGGAAATCCCGTGTAAAGCAGTGTCTCGGCAAAAGGTTTCACCGCCCCGTGTATCTTCATGATACTTCCGATATGTACAGAAAGAAACGCCGTGAGCAGGACGCCGGATACGGCCCCTGAAAACGCCACTACGCCTTTTTTCCCTTTTCCCCCCACGAGGAAGATGATGACGCCTGTGAGGAACGTTACCACCGCAAGGGACACAGGCACAGGGTCATATCCTTTAAGAAAGAGCGGTATGAGCACTTTTAGTATGATCAGGATGGAAAAGGCAAAGGAGAGAAACGCCTTGATCCCCGTCCATCCCGCAAAGATGATGAGCATGGCGGCAAACAGTATGACGAGGATGATCTCAATATGTATCCTGTAATGGTCGATGATGTTCACGTAAAGAATATTCGTCCCGTCATGTCCCAGCACCACAAGGGCCTTGTCACCGGGTACAAACATCTTGTCGAACTCCATCTTTCCCAGGAGCCGGTTTTCTGCGTTCAGTTCCATCCCCTTATACTGTCCGCTCAATATCCTGATATCCATTTCCTGGGCGCCGGTCTTCACTATGCCGTACTGGAGGACATTGCTGTTGTCTGTCTCAAGCACCAGGGCTTTCGCCCTTACTGTGCCGTCGTCCTTTTTTTCAAATCCCGTGGGAATAATAAGCAGTGCCGCTATGAGCAGACACATCACAACTGAAAGAACTAGTTTTCGTCTCATTTCAGACCTTTCATTAAAAAGAGTCCTTTCCAGCGGCCTTAGATCACTCCTTCAACCCCGCCGCCTGAATGATCTTTTTAGCTATATCAGTATTGTCATAGTAGCCGGAAAAAAGCTGAGCCCCCGAACCCGATGAAAAAACAGGTACTGGAGCTCCCGTATGGGAGTAAGAGGTCCATCCGATACCTGACTTTGAGTTTAGAATATGAGTCAATGTAATAATAAAGGGATCATATCCTCCGTAAAGAAGGTAGTCTCCGTATGTTTTCACTTCTTCACCGTCAAGAGACCTCTTATAAGCGGTATCCAGCTGTTTCAGTTCATCCGCCGTCAATGCTTTTCGCAGAGACCTCCCGGCCTCATCATCTCCCTTTTTCGCCAGAGCGGATAATTTTTTATAATCATCTTTCTCATAGGCCTTCAACCCGAAATGTTTCTCCACCTGGTTAAGCACTTGGGAAAACTCTCTCTTATCCTCTTTCATCTTTTCCAGGACATTCCAGAACATGGACCCTGACATGGTCTGCCCGTCCAGGTTGTTCATATAGGTGGAATACCCTGTCCCTGCGAAACCTATGGTCATTCCTCCGCACTCATGATCTGCTGTCACCACTATAAGTGTCTCTTCGGGATGTTCCTTCAGGAACCTCATTGCAGCACCCACTGCGGAGTCAAAGGCAAGCACGTCTTTTATGGAAGAAGCGGCATCATTGGCATGGCATGCCCAGTCGATCTTGCCCCCTTCAACCATGAGAAAAAAACCTTTTTCATTATCCAGCATTTCGATCCCCTTTTCAGTGAACTGCTTGAGAGATATGCTGTCAGACCTTCTGTCTATCTCATAATAAAGAGCTCTGCTCCCGTCCAGATAATGATCCATGGCGATCACTTTTCCATCACCGTTTTTGAGCCGTTGGAAGGCTTTACGGTCCTGGGCCACGGTAAAGCCGTTTTTTACCGCTGCTTCCAGGATGTCAAGCCGCCCTTTCCTGTATTTTTCACTGTTTCCCTTTATTCCGCCTCCAGCAAAGTAATCAAAATCACTTTGAGCCAGCTGCAGCGCGATCTCATAATAATCACTTCTGCTGTAACGGTTTGCGTAAAAACATGCCGGTGTGGCATGATCAAGTGATACGCTGCTGACGATCCCGACCTTCATACCTTTTTCTTTTGCCATCATTGCCACAGTCTCATATTTGGTCTTACCGCCTGGATCCATTGATATGATTCCGGAATCTGTCTTATATCCCGTTGCCAGCGCCGTTCCCGCTGCAGCTGAATCCGTTATAAATGAATCCATTGAATATGTTGTGGCAAATCCGCTTATGTCCATGCTTGTAATATTGAGGCGTCTGTATCCGCTTTTATCCGCTTCTGATGAGTTAATATATACTTCGGCACTTGTAAGCTGTGAATTTCCCATGCCGTCTCCGATAAAAAGAAAGATATATTTGGGAACGGCTCCATATGAAAAAACGGCGAACAGCAGAAAAAACAGTAATGAAAAAATCGTTCTGAAGGCATACCGTGCCATAGCCACTCCTTTTTCTATCATCATATAAGATATCCCGG
>CAZGIO010000060.1:0-9327 GCA_964525975.1 uncultured bacterium | reverse complement strand
CATTATGGCTTTTGCCATAAGATTGCCTGCGACCACATCTGGTACAAGCAGGATATCAGCATTGCCGGCAACTGGAGAATCTATTCCCTTGATCCTGGCCGCTTTCTCGGAAAGCGCGTTATCAAGCCCAAGGGGGCCTTCCACCAGGGCGCCGCTTATCTGCCCTCTCTTGTTCATGCCGGACAGGAGAGCGGCATCCACAGTCGCCTGCATCTTTTCATTCACTGTCTCCACATGGGTCACCACTGCCACCCTGGGCATTTCCAGCCCTATCCGGTGAGCATAGACAACGGCATTTTCCAGTATCTTCACTTTATCCTTAAGCTGTGGAAACGGAAACATACCGCTGTCTGTTATCATAAAGGTCTTATTGAGTTTCTTTGACTCGAGCATGACCACGTGAGAAAGCACAGAACCTGTCCTCAGTCCCACGTCTTCGTCCAAAGCCGCTTTTAAAAAGACCGCTGTGGGGAGTTTCCCCTTCATGAGCGCGTCTGCTTTTCCCGAAGAGACGATCTCAGCGCTTTTCAAAGCGCCTTCCTTTTCTCCCGGAGCATTGACTATCTCGTAATCATCGCTGTTTATCCCCGCTTCAGCCATGGAATCCTTTATCTTCCCGGCATCTCCAACGAGGATAGATTCTGCGATACCCGAAAGCCGCGCGTTCTCAAGAGCGGCCATCACATCCTTACCATACGGATGCGCCACCGCCAGCTTCTTTTTGCTGCCTTTGACAGTCTCATACATCGAGTCAAAGTTAATCATAAAAACTCCTTTATCTCATATCGTTGAAAAACGCTCTGTACGCCTCATAACAGCTGTATATATCCAGTACAGATGCTATCTCAAAGGGTGAATGCATGGAAAGAAGCGCCGGGCCCGCATCCACTACGTTCATATTATATTCCGCAAGGAATTTTGCGACGGTGCCTCCGCCTCCCTCATCCACTTTGCCCAGCGTCCCTATCTGCCAGTCCACATCATTGGTATCAAACAGGTTCCTTATCTTGGCAACAAACTCAGCATCGGCATCATTTGAACTGTACTTGCCCCCTGATCCTGTATATTTTGTGAGGACGATGCCGTGACCCAGTCTCGGGGCGTTCTGTGCATCATGTACTGATTTGAAGTTCGGGTTGATCCCCGCGCCAACATCAGAAGAAAGCACATTGGATACTTCCAGGGCTCTTTTGAGTTTCAGTTCATCATAAGCGCCCTCCTGCTTTTCGATCATTTCTGCGATCACACGCAGGATGAACCAGGATTTCATCCCCGTCCTTCCGTCGCTTCCGATCTCCTCTTTATCAGCCAGGAAGTTGATTGCCGTATACTCGGGGTCTTCGATGTCAAAGATAGCCTGTGATGATGTATAGCCGCATATCCTGTCATCATGTCCGAACGCCCCGAGAAGCCCCTTGTCAAAACCGATCCATCTGGCTTCTCCCGCGGGGACAAGCTGCATTTCCGCTGATACAAAATCACCTTCGGTGATCCCGTATTTATCATTGAGTATTGATAAGATGTTTAGCTTTATCTTATTTTTCACCTTGTCATCATCCACTGGTATGGAACCACAGATCATATTCAGGTCTTCTCCGGTAAAACCGGTGAGCAGTTTTTTATCACCCTGTACTTTCCTTGAAAGATGGGGCAGGACATCGGGGAATGTCAACACACCTTCGTCAGTATCCTCTCCCCAGAGAATATTCACTTTTGTCCCGTCTTTCTTGACCACTATTCCGTGAACAGCAAGGGGCATATTGACCCACTGGTACTTTTTGATACCGCCGTAATAATGCGTCTTCACCATGCAGTAGTCTTCATCCTCATAAAACGGTGACATCTTGAAGTCTATATGGGGCACATCCACATGTGAAGCAACAAGGTTCACGCCTTCGGCAACGGGTTTCCGTCCCAGTACGATCAGAACAAGGTTCTTGTCATGGTTTATCTCATAAAACTTGCCCGTCTTGTCAGAAGGTCTCATCTCGCTGAGCTTTTTAAAACCCTTCTTTTCTGCCATGGCTGCGACTTCAACCACGTTTTCCCGCTCAGTCTTTATATCACTCAGGAATTTTCTGTAATCTTCACTGAATGAAAAAGCTTTTGTCCTGTAAGCCTCGTCTTTTTTCAGCCAGCTGCTTTTTCTCTCTACTGTAAGTTCTTTCTCAAGTTTCTCAAATTTACTCATTTGAACCTCCTTATGATTCCCGGACATTATAGTCTTTCTTATCCCCGGGTTCAAGTTTTTATTTCGTTAACAGAAATATTATTTCAGGCACATGTATATAATAAGCATCATTGCTCCCCCCAGCAAGGGAATTACAGAAGGCAGCAGATATCGTTTATAAAGCCCCGTAAGGGTGACCTTGTAATATTCACCGCTTAATATGAGACAGAGATGAGTAGGCGACAGTATTATACCCACGAAAACAGAGACATATAGTATAAGCAGATGCGGCAGTGCAAACTCAGGTATCATGGCCATGAACACAGGAAACACGATACTCACTCCTGCCACAGTCAGCCCGGTGGCAAAGCCCACGACAATTGGCAGAAGGATCATGAGTACATATACCATGCCCGGTGGTATCGTCATATCAGCGCCGAATATGTTGCCGTATGAGACAACATTCTTAAACAGCATGGCTCCGAATATGAGGAGGAACATACGTATATAAGATATTTTTTTCAGGCTTTTGAGTATATCTGCGACAGGTATTTTTTCGACGATGATATAAAGCAGTATGGATGCGGCAAAACTCAGCAGGATATCGACTCGGAACAGCGTATATAATATTATAAGCGTAAGTATGGGATAGAGTACTCCCAGCAGCCCTTTGACATCTATCTTTGAATCAAAGAGAGCTCCTTTAACATCCCGTATCATAAAAAACCCTGTCAATACAGACAAAACGAGGAACGGGATAAGTCCCGCGAATACAAGGGAGAATGGGATACCTGTAAATCCGTTCATGAAGAGCACCATGGCAGGGTACATGGGCCATCCGAACTCCCAGACATGACGGAACCAGTAATTTACATATGCCTTTGTCTCAGCGTCCACAGAAAGTCTGTCCCCGACCTGCGATACAAGTGGCGCGGAGACCACTGCGCCTCCCGGCATGGGTATCATACCTATAAGCATGGCTGGAAATATGAGTGACGTCTTGCTTTCGCCGATATGCCGCGTGAGGTCATATATTTTTCCAGTAGACCGCATGAGTCCTATGAGAAAATATATAAAATATATGGTAAACAGAAGAGTGATGCTGGATTTTTCCTGGACTGTTATCTTGATGATCTCCACACTCATATGTCTTGAGACTGCGAATGTGAAGACAGTGATCGCCGATGATATGATAAGGACCAGTCCCACATGAATCTTCATCCGTAAAAGTATCACCATCATCGTGATGATCAGGAAGAACTTAACAAAAATCATCTGCACCTTCCCTCGGGATTTGTGCGAAAACGGCGGGGCAAGGCCCCGCCTTCAATAACTTTTACTGAAACACCGCCAGAAAAACACCAGCTGCTATGGCTGAGCCTATGACCCCAGCCACATTAGGCGCCATGGCATGCATCAGCAGATGGTTATCCTTATCATAAGAACGCGCCACATGCTGCACGACTCTGGCTGAATCAGGCACAGCTGACACGCCTGCCGCTCCCACCAGGGGATTGATCTTATGCTTCAGGAACAGGTTCATGAACTTCGCGAAGAACAGTCCGCTTGCTGTGGCTATGGCAAATGAAAGGGCACCCAGTCCAAATATCTCAAGAGATTCTATATTGAGAAAATGGGCGGCCTGTGTACTTGCTCCCACGGCAAATCCCAGTAATACAGTTGCAATATCAAGTATGGCATTTGACGCAGTCTTAGCGAGACGTTCCGTCACTCCGCTTTCTTTAAGCAGGTTTCCAAACATCAGCATTCCCACAAGAGGTATAGACCCGGGGGCGATGAGCGCTGCTATTACAAATGCGATGATGGGAAACGCTATACGTTCTGTCTTTGAGACTCTTCTGGGCGGTTTCATCCTGATCAGCCGCTCTTTTTTTGTTGTCAGCAGTTTCATGATCGGCGGCTGGATCACAGGCACCAGGGCCATGTATGAGTAAGCCGCGATGGCTATGGGGCCCAGTAGTTTAGGTGCAAGCTGCGATGCGATAAAGATCGATGTGGGGCCGTCTGCCCCTCCGATGATACCGATCGAAGCTGCCTCAGGCTGCTGAAATCCTATATAAAGCGCGCCGAGATAAGTTATAAAAATACCCACCTGAGCAGCTGCTCCCAGCAGCACTGACTTGGGGCTTGATATCAATGTTGAAAAATCTGTCATTGCACCGATGCCCAGGAAAATGAGGGGCGGGAATATTCCGGATCTCACTCCCCAGTAAAAATAACTGAGTACACTATCCATCCCGAAACCGTTCGCCACAGTATCATAGACACCGATCGGCATATTGGCGGGGCTTGCAATATTACCCACGATGATGCCGAAACCGATGGGCAGGAGGAGAAGCGGTTCATATTTCTTGGCGATTGCAAGATATACAAAGATCACTCCCACCACCAGCATAATGACATTCCCCGGTTCCATCTGAGCGAAACCTGTCTTGCTTAAGATGGTCCCAAAGAGAGAAAGAATGGGGTTTTCTTGAGAAATCAACGTAAAAACAGCTAGATTTACAGCCATGTCATCTCCTTACTCAAGAACGATAAGCACGTCGCCCTCATAAACAGAATCGCCTCTTTTTACTTTGACTTCCTTGACGACGCCGTCCTGAGCGGCCTGCACTTCGTTTTCCATTTTCATGGCTTCCATTATCAGCACATCCTGTCCGGTCTTCACAGCATCACCGGGTTTTACCATGACATCGATGATAAGTCCGGGAAGCGGCGCGGTTATATTGCCTGAAGAGACAACATTTTTCGGCTTTCTCAGCTGTGAAGTCTCGTTTGGCTTCACTGCCTCGCGCTTCACAGGAGGAGGCACCGGTTTCACATCCACCGGTTTGGGTATGCCCAGGTCCTTCAGGACCACATCATAGAGATTCCCGTTGACTTCTATCTTTGCCGTCTCAGCGCCGTGCTCTTTGATCTTGACTTTATGTTCCTTGCCGTTTATTTCTAAAACTATTTCTTTCATAACGCCCCCTACTATCTGTGACCGTATTTATAACCGGCTTTCCATCCCGATTGTTCTTTTCCGTGCTTGAAAGTGATCTTGCTCTGCAGCGTTTCCAGATAGAGCCTCTTGTACAGTTCCACTGCTGTCCCTATGGCAACCAGGACATCATCATCCACATCATCCTGCACTATAATGCTCTTTCTTACCACAGACTTGTCAGCTGCCGCGACAGCGCCGGACTCCTCCCTGCTTTTTTTCATGCTGTGACGCAGGAAAAACCAGTTAAAAAGTCCTATTGCAAACGCGATGAGTATCAGTCCGAGAAAAACAGTGGTAATACCGCTGATGGCTATATTCCTTCCATCATACATGTTGTCATTCTGAACGAGCATCAGCATCATTGCTATATTCATTGCCATCACTTCCTAGAGCGGTATATTACCGTGTTTTTTAGACGGTATGGAGTCACGTTTTGTGCTCAGCATCTCCAGTCCCTTGATCAGCTTATACCTGGTCAGTTTAGGTTCGATCACATCGTCTACATCACCCCTTGACGCAGCCACATATGGATTAGCAAAAAGTTCCCTGTACTCCTCGATCTTTTCATCAAGTTTGGCTGCGGGATCTTCAGCGGCTTTGATCTCTTTTGAAAAGACGATCTCGCTGGCGCCTTTGGGTCCCATGACAGCGATCTCAGCGGAAGGCCATGCATATATCAGGTCGCCTTTAAGCTGTTTTGAGTTCATTACGCAATAAGCTCCGCCATATGCTTTTCTTGTTATCACTGTGATCCTGGGGACAGTGGCTTCGGCATAGGCATAGAGCAGCTTTGCGCCGTGCCTTATTATGCCGCCGTATTCCTGGTTTGTCCCGGGCATAAATCCCGGCACATCCTCAAAAGTCACCACGGGGATATTAAATGCATCACAGAACCTGATGAACCTCGCGGCTTTTACAGAAGCGTTGATATCCAGCACTCCGGCCAGATGCTTGGGCTGGTTGGCCACGATACCGATGCTCTTGCCGTTCAGCCTTGCGTATCCGATGACAATATTGGGCGCATAGTGTTCCATGACCTCAAGAAACTTCCCGTTGTCCACGATCTTTGTGATTATATCTTTTACATCATAGGGTTTATTGGGATTATCAGGGATCATGTAATTCAATTCTTCTTCCACCCTGTCCACAGCATCGTCGGTCTCCACTTTGGGAGCCTCTTCCATATTATTCTGTGGAAGATAGGAGAGAAGATCGCGAATACCGCCGAAAAGAGTCTTCTCATCGTCATATGTCATATGAGTCACGCCGCTCTTGCTGGCATGCACCATGGCTCCGCCCAGTTCCTCTTTCGTCACATCTTCATGTGTGACGGTCTTTACCACTTTCGGTCCCGTTACAAACATCTGAGCCGACTGTTTCACCATAAAGATAAAGTCGGTGACCGCCGGAGAATATACCGCGCCGCCGGCTGCGGGGCCAACGATGGCGGTTATCTGAGGCACCACACCTGAATACATGACGTTCCTGAGGAATATGGACGCATATCCCGCCAATGCTCCCACGCCTTCCTGGATCCTGGCTCCGCCTGAATCATTGATGCCCACAAGCGGTGCTCCTGTCTTCGCAGCCATCTCCATCACTTTGACGATCTTCGCGGCCACAGTCTCTGAAAGTGAACCGCCTATAACTGTAAAGTCAAAGGAGTATACGAATACGAGCCTTCCGTCAACGGTACCATACCCAGTCACCATGCCGTCGCCGTAAAATTTCTTCTTTTCCATGCCGAACTCTGTGCATGTATGTGTCCTCAGCATATCGATCTCTTCGAAACTTCCTTCATCAAGAAGCATATTTATTCTTTCCCTTGCAGTAAGTTTGCCTCTGTCATGCTGCTTTTTAATGGAAGCTTCTCCGCCGCCCATCTGGGCCTTTTCCATCTTTTCTTTCAATTCGAGTATTTTTCTTTCCATAGCCATGGCTTCAGTCCTCCTTGACCTCACATATTTCAGTTAACACTTTTGCAGATGATTTCGGATGTATAAACGCTATCTTCGTGCCGTGGGCTCCTGATCTGGGAGTGGAATCTATCATCCTCAGTCCCTTATCCTGGAAGCCTTCCAGTTCCTTATGGATATCATCGGTCTCATAGGCGATATGATGCATGCCTTCGCCCTTTTTTTCGATGAACTTTGCGATGGGGCTTTCCGGGTCAGTGGGTTCCAGCAGTTCGATCTTGACTTCTCCCGCCATGAACATGGCCACCTTGACCTTCTGCTCCGCCACTTCTTCGCTGCCCAGCAATCTCAGCCCGAGCACATCCCTGTAGAACGGTATATGTTCCTCAAGAGAAGAGACAGCAATTCCAATATGATTGATCTTCCCGATCATAACGCTTCACACTCCTTTTTAAATGCCTTCATCTTTCCGTTTACAAATTCATACGGTTTTTTTCTTTTCTTATATAAATCATCTGCCCATTTGCCGACATTATTATAAAAATCCATTTTGATGTCAAGCATTTCATGTACTTTTCTGGAAAATATCTTCGTTATCTCTTATTAAATCCGTTTTTTCTGCTTTTCTTCATAAGCGCCGCTCTCCTTGAGTCGCCGTATGTATTCCTCTGAAGATGCGATCATCTCGTCGATCCCGGCATCATATTTTGCTGAAACCAGCAATACCGGGTTCTTCTCATCCCTGTTTTCAGCATACTTGATCTCCAGCACATATTCGATCTCAGCCTTCAGACGCTCGGCTCCGTCCCTGTCCTTCTTATTCACGATGAACAGATCTCCTATCTCCATGATGCCGGCCTTCATGGCCTGTATCTCATCACCCATCCCCGGGACAAGGACAAGGAGTACCATATCAGCCATCTCGATAATATCCACTTCAGTCTGCCCCACTCCGATGGTCTCAATAATGATCATATCATATCCTGCAGCATCAAACACCTTGACCGCGTCAAATGTGTTCTCAGAGACTCCTCCAAGATATCCCCTGGAGGCCATGGACCGGATAAAGACCCCGTCGTCGGTGGCATGTTTCTGCATCCTGAGCCTGTCGCCGAGAAGAGCTCCTCCGGAAAATGGCGAGCTGGGATCCACGGCGATGACAGCCACACGTCTTCCGCAGGCACGGTGCCGTGCTATGAGCTTATCCACAAGAGTGCTTTTTCCAGCTCCGGGAGGACCTGTGACACCCCATACTTCAGCGTTCCCTGTATATGGTGAAAGAGCGTCAATAAGCTCTTCCTTGGTCTTGCCTCCGTTCTCGATAATAGACACCGCACGGGCGACCGCGCGCGTCTTGCCGTCAAGCACTCCCTGGACCAGTGCGTTCATTTACCGATCTCACCTCTTTTTGACTCGATAAAGTCAACAACATCCTTTATGGGAGTCCCAGGTGTAAATACGGCCTGTACGCCCTTCTCCTTAAGAAACGGTATATCCTCCTCGGGAATGACTCCACCGCCGAAGACAATAATATCCGAAGCATCTTCAGACTTGAGCAGTTCCACTACCTTGGGAAAGAGGTCGTTGTGCGCCCCTGAAAGAAGACTAAGCCCTACAAAATCCACATCTTCCTGGACGGCAGTCTTCACGATGCTTTGGGCTGTCTGTCTGATACCGGTGTATATTACCTCATACCCCTCGTCTTTCAGGGCTCTTGCAACATATTTAGCCCCTCTGTCGTGGCCGTCAAGGCCAGGTTTAGCTATCAAAACTCTTATCTTTACATCACCCATATCTATTACCTCCATCCTTAGAGAACTATGGATTCTTCATATTCGCCGAACACATCGCGCAGGACATTGCATATCTCTCCAAGAGACGCATAAGCCCTAACCGCATCGATGATCAAAGGCATAAGGTTCACTGATTCATCTGCGGCGCTTTTCTTCAGCTCCATCAGTTTTTCCTCGACCAGCGCATTATCCCTCTCTTTTCTTGTCTCTGCAAGCTTCCGGGACTGGACATCTCTCAGCGCATTATCCACCTTAAGGAGGTCTTTGGGAGAATCTTCCTTTATGGTGAATTTATTGACACCTACAACGATGCGCTCGCCTTTTTCGATATCCTTTTGATACTTATATGCTGCATCCTGTATCTCTTTCTGTATATATCCCTTTTCGATGGCCTTTACCATACCGCCCATCTCATCGATCTTCCTGATATAAGACATGGCT
>CAZGIO010000059.1:6134-9333 GCA_964525975.1 uncultured bacterium | reverse complement strand
GTAGAGGAGGTTAGTATATGTTAAGGAAATATATATTTGTTATAGCTATCCTTATTGTAGCTTTAGCTTCCTCCGTAAGTGCCGCTGACATGACGCAGGCAGGACAGGCTTCAGCCACATTTCTGAAGGTTGCGCCTGATGCTCACTTTGTGGGTATGGGTGATGTCGGAACGGCTGCTTCCGAAGGAGTATCGGCATTGTTTTATAATCCTGCCGGACTCGTTAATGTCCAGGATTATGAAGCCATGTTCACACACAGTGAATGGCTTGCCGATATAAAATTTGAATATGTGGCGGTTTCTTTCCCCGTAAGCGATAAGGCTCACATGGCCTTGAGTTTTACTCATTTCGCTTATCCTGAGATGGAAGTCACTACGATCACCGAACCCGACGGGACAGGCGCTAAGTTTGATGCGGCTGATACCGCGGTAGGTGTGACTTACTCACGCAGACTGCTGAGGACTGTGGACTTCGGTTTTACAGCTAAAGTCGTGTCTCTGAAGATCTGGGACATGGAAGCCAATGCAGTCGCTCTTGATGCCGGTGTGAAATATCACACTCCCATCGAAGGCCTTGTTGCCGGACTGAGCATCGCAAACTTCGGTACCAAACCGAAATTTGAAGGCGGTCAGCTGGATAAGATCTTCACGGAAGTCGTTGATAACGCAACAGGCACATCAGATGAGTATGAGTATACTTTCTCACAGTACACAGAAGACCATGAGCTTCCCATGACACTTAAAGTGGGATTCACTTATGTTCCTTATATGACTGATGAGATGAAAGCCATGGTGGCTGTGGACTTCTCAAATCCCGTGGATAATGCCGAGCAGCTGAATATCGGCGGAGAGTTCGGATATAATGTAAGTTCCGATCTTTCTGTTGCAGCCAGAGGCGGTTATCGCATGGCCACTGTAGAAGAATCCATCGACGCCACTTACTCATTTGGCGGCGGCGTGAAATATGATACCGAAGGCCTCGGCATCGGTTTCGATTACGCATACAACGGATATGATAAACTGGAAGAGACTCATCTCTTTACAGTAAAATTCCGTTTCTAAATAAGTGAAGGGGCGCCTTTTGGCGCCCCTTGCTTTTTCTTAATATTATTTGACATGTCACATAAAAAACGGCTTGACATCATATGTTATTTAGCATAATCTTAGGAAACCTTATGTTTTTTAAATAAGGAATTTTGTCTTTTAAAGGGGGTGATTACTTAATATATGAGTAATAATTTGGTTGGTTTGGTAAGTAAAACAGAAAGGA
Source organism: uncultured bacterium (assembly GCA_964525975.1). Classification (GTDB taxonomy): domain Bacteria; phylum Macinerneyibacteriota; class Macinerneyibacteria; order Macinerneyibacteriales; family DSCS01; genus CAZJQC01. Next base: position 8,064 of record CAZGIO010000059.1, on the reverse strand, counting down.
AAGGAGTTTGCGGTATGGTTGTGAAGAAATTTAGAGCGCTGTTAATCATCATGTTGCTCTTGACAGTTACTGTATTCGCAGGAACTACCGGAAAAATCAGAGGTAAAGTAGTAGATGCCTCTACTGGTGAGCCGCTGGCTGGCGCCACGGTTATGGTACAGGGAACATCCCTCGGTGCTTTCACACAGGCTGACGGTAGTTACTTTATACTTCAGGTTCCTCCGGGAATCCACAAAGTACAGTGTCAGATAGTGGGTTATGCCTACTTGACAAAGGAAAATGTTATTATTTCCGCTGATACTACCACATCTGTGGATTTCAAGATGGAATCTAAAGTAGCAGGTAAAGAGGAAATCGTTGTTCAGGCTAAAAGGCCTATAGTTCAGAAAGATAATACAGCTTCAGAAACATCTTTCGACGCTTCAGAGATCGAAAGACTTACAGATCCTACTCTGGATGGTGTTTTGAGCCAGCAGGCCGGCGTTGTCGAAGGTGCAGGGGGAGATCTTCATGTACGAGGCGGCAGGTCTGATGAAGTCACTTATATCATCGATGGTATAAGAGTCAACAACAACCTCACAGGTGGAAGTAACTTTAACCTTTCTTCTGATGCTATTCAGGAGATGAAGGTTATAACAGGCGGTTTTAACGCTGAATATGGTTCTGCCATGTCCGGTATCGTTAAAGCTGTTACTAAAAGCGGACAAAAAGAGTATCACGGAAGAGTCAGCTACATGACATCTAATTTTGGTGATTATGCTGATTATATGATGGAAGACTATCAGGCATCTGTTTCAGGTCCTGTGCCCTTTGTAAAAGGCGCGTCTTTCCTCCTGGCATATTCATTTGCCGATGATAACTCGATTTGGCTGAATCATCCCAAGACTAACTTCTTCTCTGACAATGTCGGCGAAGACGGGATAGAATATCTCACAAGTATTCTTGGCACAGATGATGATGTCAAATGGATCTATGATAACAGTGAACCTTATCTCCATGGCTGGAGACCTCAGGGCTGGAACAGGGCTTGGACCTATTTCGGTACCATCGGTTTTGCTCCCATGAAGACCATGAAGGTTAAAGTAATGGCCAATAAACAGATCGAGCATAATTTTGATGCATTCTCAAGTGATGATTACCATTATCTTGAATCACATGATGAGCTCGTGTTTGATGACCTTTACACAGCAAGTGTTACTCATACCCTGAGACCTAACTTGTTCTATGAGTTCAGCATTTCTTCTCAGCTGAACAAGTTTGAGAGAAAACCCCTGGATGACAAACATTATTCTGAATGGGAAGGCTTCTCAACGGGAACAGTTAAATCTGTTTATTCAGCTTATCACGGAATGATACTTTCCGGTTACACTTATGATGGATATTATGGCGAATATGAGCCTTATTACTCCACATCAAGTGATGAAGCTATCAAAGTCAGCCTTGCCGCAACATGGCAGGCAGACAGATATAATCAGCTGAAAGTCGGCGCAGAGTATAATACTGACACAGTAAAAAGAGATTATTATGACGCAAGATCCGCTAATATCTCATCTTCGATCCTCGGTAATGCCGACGTGTATGAAGAGGAACCCTGGAACGCAAATATGTTCCTGCAGGATAAGATCGAGATCGAGGATATGATAGTCAATATCGGTTTCCGTTATGAGACTTATAACGCAAACGTTGACTATTATGAAGATTACGGCCTTGCAGTTATAGACCATCTTGAGACAGTGGCCACAGGCCATCCTCTTCTTGGTTCATATACTGATGAGGGCAAGATCTCTTCTGAGTCAAAATCATACTTTATGCCCAGACTGGGTCTCTCATATCCTTTGAGTGACACAGGCGCATTCAGGTTCGCTTACGGACACTTCTATCAGTATCCTAACTACTATACTCTCTACTCACATATCAATACACCTGTTGT
>CAZGIO010000059.1:3816-6124 GCA_964525975.1 uncultured bacterium | reverse complement strand
AAGCAATCCAGTACCTGGTTGGTTTCGACCAGGGTCTCTCTGACGTGCTCTCTTTCAGACTTGAAGGTTACTTCAAGGAGATAAGCGACGTTCTCAGTATCACTGAGTTTGTTCAGAGCGGAAAGACTTTCTACAAGTATGAGAACAAGGACTTCGGCCGTATCATCGGTTTTGACCTTGGACTCTCAAAGAGATTCTCAGACAACTGGTCATTCGATGTTGCCTACAGTATCTCTTTTGCAAAGGGCAGCGCTTCTGATGTCACTTCCGGCGTAGGAAGCAAAGGCGATGAAGAATACGTACCTCCGGTAAACGTAAACTATCTTGATTACGACCGCAGGCACAGTGTATCCGCAAACCTGACACTCGCTTATGGCGAAGATCAGGGCTTCGATATCTATGGTTTCAAACCCCTGGAAAATTCAAGCCTTACCTTCAAGTTCATAGCTTCTTCAGGTCTGCCTTACACACGTACAGGCCTTGATCCCTTCGGTCAGGTTGCTGACCTTTCAGATGTGAATGGTACAAGACAGCCTTGGAATAAATATGTCGATATGAAATTCACCAAGGATCTATATACACTCAGCGGTTTCACCGCCACATTCAAACTCGCAGTTGAAAACCTGTTTGATTGGGTGAATCTTCTCAATGTTAATTCAGCTACAGGCGACGAGCGCGTTCTGGCTGTTGATAAAGAGGACTTTGATGAAAACGGCGTATGGACCGACAGAAGTGAATATGAGTATAACCTCATTCTTGATGAATATACAGACATATATGATTATGGTAAACCCAGACTGGTCCAGATCGGTCTTGAGTTGTCATTCTGAGATGAGGGAGTGATTGTATGAGAAAATTAATATTAATGATACTGTTGATTGCAGTCGCCATGGGTGGCGCGGTCTACGGTGCTGAAGAGACATTCGATGTTAACAGGACCCGTTTCTATTACGATGATCAGTATATGTGGTTCGAGTTGTGCGAATATCCCGCAAACAGTAACCGTTTCATGGCACTTCCTTTCTTCTACTGGGGAGAGGGTGCCGCTGATTTCGGTGAGATAGATCCTGTTTCCGGCGTCTACACAGTGACTGACGAGATCGCCTTTACAGCTGGCGAACTTACAGGCGGCGCTGTGCTCACTGGAAGTTCATTCTACTCACACCTTGCGACTGATTATGTTGTTTCGTCTTACGGCGGAGAAGACTATACCCTTTCATCATTCAAAAGATCCAATCTTATGGAAGGTGACGAGTATGTCTATTATCAGTCAAATAAGAGAAAAGGCAATCCTAACAACAAATGGCCCTATACTCCCAAAGAGTATGTATATACAGCCAGTTCACTGGAACCCTTCGAAGGGGATTCAGATGCCTTTTTCGCTAAGACAGTCGAGGGATATTTTGATATAGCTGTGGTCAATACAGCTGCTGTGACTGACCTTATCGATTATAAGATCGTTTATGAGGCCGACGGTAATTATCACATCTATCCTATCACTTCATGGGTTTACAACGAGGGTACTATGAAATGGGATCCTGTTGTAGGAACAACAGAAGCAGATACAGCATTTGCTCCTGACACTCATGTGGCTCTGACAACCCTTGGTATCGAATGTGAGATCACTTCCGGTACTAATGTTGCCATTGAACCCGGAGACTCTTTCATATTCAGAGCTCATGGTACACTCAGTGACGCTGACATGATACTGGCTTTTGAAGACGGTATGTTTGCTTACGTGACAGCTGAGACCGTGGCTTATCAGGCAAGCGCCAATACAGCCATGGGTATCACCGTGGGAATGCGCGCTTATGCATTTGAGTCTTCATATGCTGACACAGCTGTTTTCTTTGATATGGACATCGTAAACAGGTCCGGAAGAGATTACAGTAACTTTGCTTTCGGTATACTCACAAACAACGGTTTTGGTGATGCCTTTGGAAGGTATTATGACAACCGTGCTCTGTATGTTGCCGATGAAGACCTCTTCATGCATTATGATGATGATGGTTTGGCAGATGGTGTCGGTGCCTGGGATTCAACGTCATTCGGTTCCGCTGATTACGGTATACTCGGTATGAAGATCCTTCAGCCTCTGAAGCTTGAGACAGAACCTGTCTCAACTGCAAGGTTCGGTTTCAATGCCGGTTACTATGGGGAATATTTCCTGCTCCAGAACGGTTCAGAGGATAACCTGGATATATCAGGCGGACCTATGAGATATCAGATCGTCCACGCTCTTGATCTGAGTGGCGCGGATTCACCACGTTTTCCACCTTTGGATTTGAATTGTTTTTATATATGCGCA
>CAZGIO010000059.1:0-3806 GCA_964525975.1 uncultured bacterium | reverse complement strand
AGAACTTGAAGCCAGTGTTTATTCCGATGCAGCCACTTTCCAGGGTGTGGATACAAGGACCGACGGTTCTCTTATCGCCTGGGAATGGGGCAGCACAATATGGGAGACCATGAATGGCTCACATAAGATCTACGCATACGAACCGGATTATTACAATGATCCCACAAAAGCAGTCTATGCTGCATACGGCATGCCTTATGTCGGCCTTTCCAACGTTATGATGGGCTGGTATCTGGGTGCGTTCGCCAACAACGAAGTAGCTGATCTCAAGTTTGCCTATTTTGTAGCGCCTCCCCAGGCAGACGGCTGGACAGGCGACTATCCTGATGTCGGCGATCCCACTTTTGACAAAGCTATAGAGCTCGCAGGAAACATGGTCAATGTTTATGAAGGCGGTATGTCCATCATAAATATGCCTCTGCAGCCCGGTTTTGAGAGCAAAGGCTATTCTGATTTTTATCAGGATCAGGAATATACAGAGAACACAACTGTTCAGATTTCATGGGACTCAAGAGCTGAGACATCATTTGTTACAGCTATCGACCCCGATTATGAGATCGAATGGTACAATGTCCAGAAATTCAACGGCAAATCCTATCTCGATGTGCTGAAGTTTAAAGCAGCTCATTCACTGGGATTTGGCGGAGGAAATCTGGTTGATTTCGTGGCAAGCCTTGTTGCAGGCGGCACACTGGGAGATTATTTCACCGTTATGGATGAAGATGACTCTTGCCTTGAAGTGGGTAGTGACCTTCTCGCAGCAATCAGTGAGATCAACGAGTCATCTACACATACTCTGAAGCTGATCTTCAAGTTTACTGATAATACTTATGCCGAGTTCGAGAAATACATCCTTGTTGATACAAGGAACAGGTTCGGACTTGAGATGAAGTATATCATCCAGGCTGAAGACCAGATAGGCCAGAGATCTTCTGCATCAGGCGATGCAAACATCTTTGTGGTTCCTGGAAATATTCCCATGGCCACAGTTGAAGAATCTATGGATGCGATCAGAGTCGTGCCTAACCCGCTCTACGTGGGTACTGAATGGGATGTCCGTGAAGAGACTTCTGAAGTCAAGATCACGAACCTTCCTGCTGAATGTACTGTTAAGATCTATACCCTTAACGGTGAGATTCTCAGGACCATTGAGAAGAACGATGATCTTACTTGGGTAAGCTGGGATCTTTTGACAAGATATAATCAGGAAGTAGCTCCTGGCATGTATATCTACGTGGTGGAAAGCGCCAGTCAGAAGGCTAAAGGCTTGTTCGCTATCATAAGATAGGAATGGGGTGAAAATATGAAAAAATATATAACGATAGCATTGATGCTAGCATTCGGTATTGCTACCCTTTTCGCACAGACCATCGATGAAAATGCACAGCAGGGTACCGATAACAGGGGGCAGGCAGGCTTCTCATTCCTTAAGATGGCTCCTACCGCCAAGAATATCGCTACAGCCGAAGCTATGGTCAGTGGATTCGATTCAGCTGAATCAATGTTCTATAATTTTTCTGAGACCAGCGAAGTGGAAGGCATTTCAATGTTCTATGCAAATCAGTCAATGTATGACAATCTGCTCACATTGAATACCATGGCACTTGCTTTCAAGATCTCAGAAAGATTCGGACTTGGTTTTTCTGTAAGACACTTGACTAACACAGAAGATATTGAAGTCACAACTATCGCTGATCCCGATGGAAATGATACAAGCTATTCTTTCCAGGATCTGGCAATAGGAGCCGGGCTTTCATATCGCGCCACAAAGAGATTCTCTTTTGGTATCAAACTGAAAATACTCAGCGAGATCATACATCACGTTGATTCGACTGCTTTTGTCGCTGATGTTTCATCACTTTACAGGTTGGATTTTGCTAATTCCGAGATCACAGCTATGATCGAGAACTACGGTCCCGATGCAAGCTTTGACGGCAGCGGATTGAGGAAGATCGTCGACCTTACAGATGATGCTTCAGCTGATGATGAAGACATTCATATCAACCAGGATATCAACAGAGTCGTATCTTTGAAGACTAAAGAGTTTGCTCCTCCTCTGAGGATAACTTTGGGTTACAGATTTGACATTTATGGTGACAATGCCATATTTGAGGGCAGCGATGCTCACAAATTGACCATGCTCCTGAAAATGGACAAATCAAATAACTCATTTGAAGCATACAGCTTTGGTCTGACTTATAGATACAATTTCTCAAGCTTTGATGTTTACGCAAGCACAGGCCTTAAGACATATACTGAATCTGATTATGATTCTCTGTATGGCGTAGGCGCCGGTGTTGTGTTCAAAGCAAGCGAAGGCACAAAAATCGGATTCGATTATGCCTATAAGACACACGAAGATCTTGATGACACTAATGTATTCTCATTAGTCTTCAATTTCTAAGTATGGTTCAACCCGGGGGGAACTTCTATCCCCCCGGGTTTTTATACCAATGGAGGTATTTTCCCTATGTTGAAAAGATTATGGTTATTCACTGTACTGATATTGATGATGTCTGCATGCTCGTCGGAGAAGAATGTAAGGATCGGGACTTATGATGGAAAAGATCTTTATGTTAAGGATAAAAACGTATATCAGGTCATACACGCAGTGCAGGAAATGATGATAGATGATGAAGTAGTCTTCAAAAACAATGAAAGAAGACTGAAAGAGATAAAAAGAGATATAAAGAAACAAAAGTTATATGATGAGATGGTGACAGGCAGACGCAGAGAGAATAAAAAGGAATTTCTTAAGGTTGTATCCAATCTGTATGATCTGAATCATATGTTAATATATAATAAGGAACAGGCTCTTGAGATCATAAAGGACTATGCGAAACTCGCCGATGACTCATATTTTTCACGTATCGCCCTCACAAAGTCACAGGATTCTTCAGCAGGTATTAACGGCGGCGTACTGAAAGAAGTTACCGTGGGAAGCAGTAAGGTCTCTGTGCAGCTCTTTTTTAAACTCTCGGAGCTTCCTTTAAACACTCCGTTTCTCCTTGAAGATGATTTCGGTTATCATATAGTGGTGATAAAAAGAAAATCTCTATATAAATTTATTGATAATATAGGAAATGATGAGAAAAAATTAAATGCTGGTATTGATTATTATTCAAAATTTAAGTTTATCGAAGAACTGAAGCAGGAAAAAGACGTGAAGATAAATTATTATAACCTGAAATATTTCATTGAGCAGCCCGATGACGCTGAGATGTTCTCCATAGACGGCAGGACAGTCAATAAGGTGCAGTTCCTTACCCTTATGCCTGAATCGGTCACGTCAAACAAGATGCAGCTTTATAAGATGTCCATGTCGGGTATGAACCAGATGGCGGCGGGCATCATAGAAAAACTTCTTTTAGGTGAGATCGCTGAACAAAGAATCACTCTGGATAAAGAAGAGACCGAAAAAGTGGAGAACCAGTTCAGGACACAGCTCATCGATAAATGGATGCGGGATCAGGTGGAATCTGTAAAAGTACCCGATGATGTCTTTGAAAAGTTGAATAAAGTATACGATTCAATGGAACAGAAGACCATTAACGCATATAAGTTCGGTTTTGTGAAATACAGGGATATTGATAAATACAACAGGGATTTTGAGAAAGTGACTGATTTTGAATCATTCCAGAAAGTGGCGGGCATGCATACATCCAATATACAGTATTCTCCTGAGATGTCTGATATTTATGTGCCTGAAGATTTCGCTTTCATGCGACAGTATTTCCAGATGAATAAATACGATGTTCTCCCTTACGGTGTGAAATACAAGGATTATTATATCATAGGCGCTCTAG
>CAZGIO010000058.1:4266-9439 GCA_964525975.1 uncultured bacterium | reverse complement strand
AGAGGGTGATCTGGCTGAAGTCGGGTTTATAGAGACCGGTCAGATACGAACCTGCTATCATGCCTCCTACGGAGAAGAGAGCGAGGACCAGTCCCAGCAATATGTATTTAAATGTCTGGCTGTGGCAGACGCCCAAACGTGTAAAAAACTCTTTTAAGCTTACTGCGCCAAAGGGCAGCTTGATATATTTTCTGAAGATCCAGAGTATTACCGCGGCGTTTACTGCCAGAGCTGTCAGCGCTTTTACGGTTTTTGAGATCTCAACATCAATGGCCAGTTTTAATAACATCACAGCGACAAACCCCATTGCTGAAAATGCCACAGTCAATCCGATCTCTCTTATCTTATTACCAAACATTATAGTTCTCCCTTCGGTATTGTCTTAAGTATATACTGAGAACAGCACCTGGTGAAGGGGATTCAGTTAAATAGTATAAACGGTTGTGTAAACTGAGGCAGCACCAAATATATGAATATATAATTCTAAAATATAGTTGCAGTGATGGTTATAAATTTCTTCAGAAATTATATTTTATATATCTGATAAGATAAAGAGGGGGGATTCCCCCCTCTGAAATTATTTTGCTATAACAGCTTTGTATAAGGTATTGCACTGGGCTCTACGTGAATTATCATTGTTTCTCTGATATGACGATATGAAGTAGAGTCCGTCTTCCAGTACTGCCAGTCTGTATGATAAGTCAGTTCTGAGGAAATCTCCCTGCAGCCTTTCCAGATGTTTTCCGGTCTTTGCGTCAAACACGTCCACAAATCCGTTTTTCAGTCCCCCTATGGGGTCCAGATAGCGGTGTTTACTGTTGTTTTCCCATTCTACCCGGGCGATTCCACCGGTGCCTCTGAGAACATAGATCTTTCCCTGATATGCCTGTATCCCCTGGCAGAGCTGCCCTCCGACCAGTTCAAATGTCCTGTTGGGAAATGTCTGATATTCGGAAGAAAGGGCATTTGAGAGACCGTCTTCGATATCCAGGGTCCATACGGGATTCATATCAGCGTCATATTTTTCTATGCGATAGGTGTCTTTTTTACCTGCGGGCACAAGGTAGATATTGCCTTCGGTGTCACAATCCCAATAACATAGATTGTAAATGACAGAGTTGGGTTTATCTCTGTTGAACTCACCTTTGATCTTTCCTGTCAATATACCATCATATGAGAGTTTTGCCAGTTTCATCGGCAGGACATGACCCACGATAAGGTAGTCATCATTGGCAAATACCTTTGAGAACCCGAAACCTATCTGGATGCTTTCGTCATTGAAGTAGTATGTATCCGAGTAGTTGAGACCATCATCGTATTCATGTACCATGTTTCTGCTGAATTCCATGACAAAATATCTGTTTTTTGCGGCGCCTACTCCTGCGATGTTGTTTTGTATCTCACCGGGCCCTTTGCCTTTTACAACAGGTACGGATTTTAAAGTCTGGAGATCAGCGCCTATGAGATTCAGGAACAAGTTATCCTGTGTCTGAGTGATCATGAAAATTTTTCCTGATTCCGCATCCGCGTCGTTAGCGTAAGTATGTATATATTCATTTTCATATTCTCTTGATTTGACCAGATGCAATAGTCCGGTTTTATTCTTTTTTATCTTTATTCTGATATGAGCTGTTCCGTCGATGTCTTTTCCTCCCTGGGAAGAGCAGCCTCCAAATATGAACATAAGAAAAAGCAATGTGATAATCAGATACTGTTTCATTGATACCTCCTATAATTAGGAGACAGAAAAAAGGTGTGGTTTGTTTCAGGTTGTTACAGTGTTGATATAAGTGGATTGATCTCAGTCGTCTTCGGTGTCTGTTTCCACCTGGATAAAGACAGGGAGATGGTCGGAGATGTTTTTTCTGAACAGCTCAAACTCCTGATCTGTAAAGGGTAAGACTCCTGAGAGTCCTGAAAATTCAGTTGTGAAGCGGCTGTCCATGAAGATGTTGTCATAAGCGGAGACCAGGGCCTCTTTTCCCACTGTTGTGGGCTGCACAGGGACTGCAAAGAAATGAAAACCTGAATCAAGGAGGTCGAAAGCGGTATCGTCTGCGGGGAGGTTGAAGTCTCCCGCGATGATCACATCCTGTTCGGAGCCGTTGATCTCCTGATAATAATCATATACTGTATCCAGCATGGCTGCTTCCGCTTTTCTTTCACTTTTCTTTTTTCCGAAGATACTGTGGAGCAGGACAAAGGTGAAATCAAATTTTCCGATCTTGAAATCGGCTCCCCAGGGTTCCCGTTCGAACTCATCGGAAGACTCGGTAAAGAAACCTCTGGAGGTAATAAAGCGCGCGTGTTTTGTATTCCAGATCACGGCGTAATATTCCTTATATGTGCTTCGTCCCACTTTTTCATCTGAGATGACGTAATCCCAGGTAACTCCGGTGATAGATTCAAGGCTTTGATCAAGTTCGCGAAGCCCTTCTTCGTTCATTACTTCAAGGAGCCCGATGACGGAGAAGTCCTTGAGTATTTCCGCTGTACTGTCATAATCCTTGCTGTTGTTCCAACCCAGATGGAGTGTGTTGAAGGAAGCGATAAGCCTGGGTTCATATTTCTGAGGTATCAGCAGCACCACGAGGGTGGCGGTTATGAGGAGCATTGTCATGATCAAGAGATATTTTTTCATATTTATGATGATAACAGCGGAGGGTGAAAAATCAAAGGGAAACTTGAGATATTTACTTATGGGGATTATGTTAGTAAAATAATGGCATAAGGTTTCCGTGCCGAAAGGAGTCTTTATGGCGCATTTTCTGATAACATTTATGGAGACGTTGGAAGTGGCTCTTGTCATATCGGTTATATGGGGATATTTGAGCAAGACGAAGCAGTTTAACTACCAGCCCTCTGTTATCCGGGGTGTGGGCGCAGGTTTCGCAGCGGGCATACTGGTGAGCTGGTTATTTGCGTTAATAACCGGGGGGCTTGAAGGCCATACCCGTGCTCTGTTTGAAGGGCTGCTCATGATATCAGGTGCGTTTTTTTATACAGCAGTCATTTTCTGGCTCATCAGGCAGCGTAATATCGCCGCAGAGACAGAAGGCAGGGCGGAATTTCATATTACGAAAAAGCAGGATTTGGAACTGGCTGTTCTCCTGGGACTTGTGGTCATGCTGCAGGTGATAGATACACTGGTGCTCCTGGAAATATCCACCCGTACAGTAGAAGGGGCGGTATTTATACCTGCTCTGGCAGGATTATGTGTGGCTGTTATAGCGGGTCTCTTGTTTTATCAGGGTGTGATGACATTGAGTGTAAGAAAGTTCTTTTCGTTTTCAACTATTCTGCTGATACTCTTTGCGGCGGGCTTTGTGGCATTTGGCGTCAATGAACTGCAGACTGCGGGAGTCATACCTGTTGTTTCCGCTCAAGTTTGGGACATCAATCCCGCAGTTAACGCAGACGGCAGTTATCCTCTGTTTCATGAAAATGGCGGCATAGGCATGGTGTTACAGGGCCTTTTCGGTTATAACGGGGATCCCAATTTTATAGAGATCATCGCTTATATCTTTTATCTCACGGGGATAACATACGCGTGGAGGGTGATCACTAAAAAGAGCTGACAGATTTTATAATCGATGTTTAATATAAGGGGGGGCTAAAAAGCCCCCCTTGTTTTATGATCTCAGAATATGTCGTAGGAGAGTGAGACGTTGAATCTTGTCTGTTTATAAGTTTCTTCTTCGTCATTCAGATTATCATTGGTAGAGCGGTTATAATGTTCAATGGATCCGTTTGCGCTGAATCTGGGTGAGATATAATAGGTGCATGAGGCAGATAAATTAAATTCGCCCATTTTCATATCGTCATCATCAATGCCTTCTATTTCACTTGTATATTTAAAACTCTGATAGCTTACTGAACCGGACAGCGCTGTCCTGTAATTCATATACTGTATTGTTATCTTCTGTTTCCTCTATCTCTTTTGTTGTATCATCAAGAAAATTGCAAGATGCACTCATATCAAGCTGCCAGTATCTGTTAATGGCTTTTGCATAGTTTAAGTAAACATGCATGCCTTTGAGATTGATGCTTTCCGAACTGGTGTCTGTGCTCACATAATTATGTCTGTAGCTAACAATATAATCAAATCCTGTTTCCCATCCGTTTTCCCTATAGGGGACAGAGGCATACAAAAGCATGTCATTGAGGATGGTAAAATATTCAATGCTGTCATCATTAAGCAGTCCGTTTTCCTTGAGAAAGCCGTCTATCATTTTAATATTCTCTATGCGGCTCAAGCGCAAATCATAGACTCTGGTTTTGTTCTGCTCTGCAAGGAGCTGACCCAGTTTGACAAGGATCCTTTTTTCGGGATATGTTTCTATGATCCTGTTTTCATAGAGCTCGTCAATGATGTAGAGTGCTCTTCGCATATATGAGACATATTCCATCTTCCCGTAACCGAAGCCCCCTGTACCAGTGCTAACAAACATATGGCTATGATAATCAGTAAAGGATTTGACATCTTGATGAAAATAGCCCGCCATTGCGCTGACAGATGTAAAGAATTTTCCTGAAAAATAATAATCCAATCTTCCTTCTAATGTTGGAATATGTGACTTAGAGGAATCTGTGATCCCATCGATCACAGTCTTGGTATAGTCAACGGAATCAATGATTATCAGATCGGCGTTCCATTTATCCCGGTTTATTTCAATGGAATAGCTGGCGGAAACCATGCTTGTCCAGAATTTTTCACTATGATCACTGGAGTTGTTACTTATTTTACGGGAATTGTAGCTGACCAAAGGCTGAAACTCCACTGTGAGAGATTTCAACGTATAATCTGGAGCTGTATAATCGGAGAAATCAAAACCAGGGAGTTCCGCCTGGGCGGATAATGAACAAATAAAGACTAAAAGAAACATAACAACATATTTTTTCATGCAACCTCCTTGAATAGCATTCTTAATATAACATAGAAAGTAAAATAAACAAACGGTAAATAAACTTTTGTGACGTTTGAACAGGGAAATTATTATTTTTTTATTAAGGTGGAATAGCAGAGATTTCGGGAAAAGATATCATGCCCGGGATGTGGTCTGGTCATGGTAAAGGTGTTGAGTGACAAGGTTTATTTATTTTTCCGATTCAGTGCTTTGATCTCCTTTGATTTTTTGTATAAATTATTGATCATCAGTTCGGATAAGGTTTT
>CAZGIO010000058.1:0-4256 GCA_964525975.1 uncultured bacterium | reverse complement strand
CTTCGCTGTAGTCGTCTGCTTTTAATGCCTTATAACCGATCCTGTTGATCACAGTTTCGGGGACAGCAGATTCAACACCGAATTTCAGATACAGTTTTTCACGCATGGCTATAAGTCTGTCAAACTCCGTGTAGGGCACATCGTAGTCAGTCTTCCATTCTGAAAAGAGATGAAGAAGAGCCTTGGGCAGCGAGAGCAGCGGGACAAGCTGATGATCGGTTTCCGGGAACAGGACAAACCTGGAATGGAAAGAAGGGGCATGCTTTTTTACAATATCATGGAAACGTGCTGCGGGTGGGAGCATGGTCTCTCCTTCATTTCCCATGGAAATGAACAGATCACCGGCTTTTAATGAAGATGAGGCTGCCATGTCTGATATGATCTCATTATCCCACCATGTTGACGGGCTTGTGGCTATATGTGCATTGAACAGCGATTTTTCTGATATCAGGTCATAAAGTACAAAGAGTCCAGCCACTGAATGGCCCATGACGATCCTGTAAGGTGATGTGGAAAAGTTTTCATCTATATACGGGATTATCCTGTCACTGACTGCATGCCTGAATTCATCTGCTCCTCCCGATCCGGAGATGGTCTCTCCTCCCGGGACACCTGCTTCAGTGGGTGTGTAATCTCTGAACCGGTTATCTGTATCCAGCCCTGCAATTATCAGAGATGGTATATAATCATATCCCGCAAGGAATGCCGCTGTTTCCGCTGCGGTGTCTGCATATTCTTTTCCGTCCAGGATAAGGAGAAGGGGATATTTGTTCTCAGGGGAATAATCATCCGGAAGGATGATCGTGATTTTTATCGACGTGTCTCCATGTGGGAAATATTTTGATAAACTATTTTCAGCGGACAGAGCGCCTGAAGCTAAAAAAACCAGCGCTGAGAGAAAAATGAACATACGTTTCATAAACACACCTCCGTATGATATAAGAAGACATGCGGAAAGGGAATAATGTTTCAGTATGGCTGCTGATTGATATTAAAAGAGCTCCTTTATGAGGAGCTCTTTTTTCCCAGGGCGTGTAAAAGGAGAAATACTGCTCCCGCAGCCGTGAATGGAAATATGAAGATTAGAAACTCATAAGAAAATGACGGAACGATGCCGAAAAAATAAGCAAGAAGGGCGCTGTATACAATAAGCATAATGGCACCCCGGGATGTGTCTCTGAACGTGAGCCAGGTGATGATGAAAAGTATGACCCACGGAAGTGTGTTCGGAAAATTTTTAAGGAAGCCCGTGAACGTGGCTGATTCCGCGCCTGAAAGCCAGGCGAAGGCGAACAGCAGCACGTTATAAAGAAGCAGGACCCACTTAAGGACAACGGTAATGATATTGAGAGTCTTTTTCATTTTACTTGCTTTCATCTGTTACCGGATCCAGGATAACACCTATGGGGAAGTAACGTGTGTTGGGCCCTTCAAAACCAGGTGATTTATAGGAGACGATGATCACCAGTGTATCTTTGAACATCCTCGCAGATTCCATGGAAAGGTCCCACAGAGCGCCGTCAAAATCCGTAGCCGGGTCTTTTTTTTCTATCACTGTATCATTTGTTGCGGTTGAGACGGATATCTCATAGCCGGAAGGTGTGTACATGTCATAAAGTGTTTTAGAACCGGGGATTTCTTTGAGTTTGACTATGATGTCTCTGCCGTTATCGCTGATGCCCAGTGCTGTGACAGCAGGTGAATAGGGCGCTCTTTCCATGACCGGGAGGCCCTGCTGGAAAGTCGCGATACTGTATTTTGCATGAAGCCCCACTATAAGATCACCGAATTTTTCCTCCACGATGAGTGTGCCTTTTTCATAATCCTTGTCATCCATTATTTCCACAGCTTCAAAGAAGGGCTTGCGCGCCCATTTATGTTCTCTGCAGTCATAGATGCCGAAGAATAGATAGGGAAAACCTGAGCCGTCCGCTACCCCTGTCATCTGGAAAGAGACGTATCTGCCGTCTTCGGAAAAGCCGTTGATCTGGACAGAGGCTGTGTCTCCTCCGTATGCCGCAAATATCAGAGTAACTGCAACCAATATCAATAAAGATGTTTTTTTAACTAAATCCATAGATTCCGCCTTTCATGTGATATTTCTATCATATCCAAACTGGGGAAAATCTCAATAGTGTAAAGAGATTTTATTGATCAATGGAGTTATTTATTCTGCGGACAGACGGAAATATCCTGTTTATGGTTTTAACTTGCGCGGTGATTGTTCCTCAATTATCATATGTTCTGATTTTAAAGCGGGAGGGATTATGGGAGACGGCACAAGAAGAGCGGATATTAAAAAGGGACTTTCGGTGATGATCGTCCTGAAGAAGGATCAGCGCACTGGAAAACTTACACCGGGAATAGTTCAGGATATACTCACCAATTCATCGGTCCATCCTCACGGTATCAAGGTGCGGCTTGAAAGCGGCCTTGTGGGGCGTGTGAAAGAGATCAAAGAGGCCGAATAGGACTACCATGAGACAGCTTGAGACCATGAAAGAATTCTTTGAATCAAGAGCGCCGGGATATGATGCGCACATGCGCGATGCCATAACGTTTTTTGACGAATATTACAGAAACTCAGTCGCGGATTTTCCGGTGACAGATGAAAAAGTCTCTGTGCTTGATCTTGGCTGCGGGACAGGCATAGAACTGGAATACCTGTTCAAAAGAGTTCCCAATGCGGTTGTAACCTGTGTGGATATCTCATCCGGGATGCTTAAACTGCTTAATGACAAATATAAAGCAAGATCGGCAAATATTATAATAAGGGAAGAATCTTATTTTAATTCTGTTTTTGATGATGAGGATTTTGATTATGTGATATCTGTGATGTCCATGCATCATCATGATTATGTTGTCAAAAAAGCATTATACAGCAGGATACACCGCTGGCTGAAAACAGGGGGGATCTACATAGAATCTGATTATTTTGTGAGCGGCGAAAAAGAACGGGCATTGATGGCAGCTGCTGAAAAATACAACGGAAAGACAGGAATACATCATATTGATATACCGTTCTCAGTAAAGACAGCAATGGCCTGTATGAAAGAGGTAGGATTTACCGGTTCGGAACTATCATGGGCAAAAGAAGAGACCGGTATAATCTGCGCTGTTAAATAATCTTTCGAAAAAAATACTGACAGTTCATTATTTTATTGAAAACATCATGAAATATTGTAATATCAATATTATGAGGAGGTTGTATAGTATGAAACGGTATTTTTTACTCGTATGTCTATTTATTTTTGTATGTTCATCTATTTTTGCGTCAGGTTTTGGATTCGAGGATTATGAGGTCCCCGATTATTCACAAAGCTCAATGACATTGCATTTTAATCCGGCATTGCGGCTTGTGTCTGGTAATTATGAAAATGCCTATGAAGACTGAAACTACACAAATATAACATCAGATATTTTGGATGCTTTCAAGTGTTATGAATACAGCAAGAATGATATCTTTTCTATTGAAACTAATGTGGGATATTATTATCAAATGAATAATCATGAAGAAAAAAGGAGATATGCCGACTTGACTTTTACAGTCGACAGTAGTTTACGGCATTATTTTTCAGACAAAATATTCTTTACACCGCAGATATCTTTGAATTACAGAGAAAGACGGGAAGAAAATACATCTGCTCCGGATTCCCATAGATTCACAATAGCACCGGCTATTGATTTAGGATATGGCCGCTCAGAGGATCTTTGGTATTTAAGACATGCCATTGTTATGATCGATAAACTTTATGAGGAAGGGCTGCTTGTCTCTTATCCTAAAGATGCTGTGATAGCTGAGTTTGGAGATCTTCTTTGTGAGCTTGAAACAGGACGCGCATATGATTTCCGTCTGAAAAATATGGATGACATCAAAGCTATTGACAGTTTCCTTGGTAATAAAGGTTTGTTGAAGGATAAGACCATTGACTATTTCAATATTCTCAACGACAATTATTTGTATAACAATGTGGGAGGATTTGGCAGGGAATTTGAGATCAGTATGAAGTATAAATATTTATACGGAGACGAATATGAACAATATGATGCGGAATATGGCGGAGATAAGTACACTGAGTCATTAAAGGGATCCACGATTGAAGCAAATATTAAGTATAGAAAACCTATCAATAAATATTATCAGATGGGAACACAATTGATATTGTTAAAAAACAGGATAAAGTGCGAATATGATCTTTCTGATGAATCTGTTAATACCGAGGGAATTATTGTTCTGTGGAGGTGGATTTTGTGGT
>CAZGIO010000057.1:2052-9441 GCA_964525975.1 uncultured bacterium | reverse complement strand
GCTGAAGAGGGATTATACACAGATGAGTTGGTGGCGTCGTAAAGAGCGATGCCGTATGCCGACATGGACATGGTCCTTATATCCCCGGAGCTGTTAAGTTTGCCGAATGTGTTGAGAGAAAGGAAACTCCCCGGGAAAGCAGGCTGGAAGACCAACAGGGTCAAAAGAGTAAAAAGTACTGTTTTTTTCATTATTCCTCCTCATAATCGACGATGTTTTTTCTGTATACCACGGTGATGGTGGGATTGCTCAATTCCATACGGCGTATCAGATAATTGTTGGACTGGGGTACCAGTCCCATGGCAAATCCATTTTCCCAGGCATGTGTGAACACACCGGTGATGTCCAAAACAAGCTTTCCTGATACAGAGTCATATTCCGGTTCGCTGATAGAATAATCATCAAATCTAAAATCTGAAGCAGTGGTATCTTCTATACTGTATACATAAATATCAGTGTCATTGTTCTCCATGTCGGTGATGTCGATGTCAAAAAGATCATCAAGGAGCGTCTCATCGGCTGCGAAGGACAACTTGGCTTCCAGGACTGTCCACATGGGATCAAGAATGGAAAAATCAATCTCCATGACCGGAGTCATGGAATCTCCCAGTGTGAAGATGAGAGGGTCGTTCTCATATTCGGGGATAGAGGAGAGATCGGCTATATGGATTGTGCTTGTAATGCTCAGGGACGAATCACCATATCCGATAACAGGGCGATTGTCTTCTTCGGAATCGTTCTGTGAGGCAAAGGAAATGAACGACATGTCACCTGTATCGGCCCATTGAGCTGTCACGATAAAACCGTTGTTGTCATTTGTCTGCCAGTAATCTATCAACGGGGAGATGTCGATGTCGACTAACGTCTCCACATCTTCTGTGATGGTCCTTGATACTGCCACTGAAGGGTCCCAGTCTCCACCGGGAGTGTCCCAGCTGATATCGTCATCATATTCGTCCCAGTTGATATAACTGGAGTTCCATTCTTTAGTCAGAGGATAGATATTGATAGTGCATCCGCTGCAGTTGATGGCCCTTTTAAGATAGAGACTAAGGATATATGGACCAGCCTCGGGATCAGGTGTCTCGTCGAAAGGCGCGTAAAATATGGTCCGTATCTCACATCCCCTGGAAAAACCGGTAAGTGCTTCGTTGTTTGTGTAAAGGTTCATCTCTCTCACATATGTGAATGTGTCAGTGATAGCCACCGGTGTGGTTTCCGGAGTGTTAAGATCCGGGTTTACGTATGATTCGGAAGTGGGTAGCTCTATGGGTCCTTTTTTACCGCATGATGTAAAAACAAGCAGAAGAACCGCCAGTATTAATATTAAAAATGAACGTTTCATGAAATTCCTCCTTGTGAAAAACGTTACTTCATATGTGTCAAAAAGTCAAGTGATAAATAGACGGATAAGCCCCCTGAAAGAACCCGGATTTCTTGACACTTTTGTACATTTATTATATACTTCACCTATGAATCTTAATAGCCTTGTATCCATACTTAAAAAAGAGTTCCAGATCGATAAAGTTCCCGACTCTTCCATAAACGGTCTCCAGGTGGAAGGCAAAAAGAGTGTGAAAAAAGCTCTTATGGCCGTGGACATTTCAATGAAAGTCATCGAACATGCAGTGGAGAACGGATATGACATCATCATCGTGCATCATGGACTTTTCTGGTCAAAACGATACACTGTGACAGGTTATTTAAAAAAACGTCTTAAACTGCTTCTTCAGCATGACATATCTCTTTTTGCGGTACATCTGCCCCTGGATATCAACGGTGAGATGAGCCACAATAAGTATATAGCTGACATGCTGGGTCTGCAAAGACAGAAGGATTTTCTGGATTACAAAGGCCTCCCCATGGGTATAAGGGGGGAATTCATGGGCCCCATGTCCCCGGGAATGGCCGCTGATATCATAAAAGATGATTATCCGTGCCAGATAAGGATAATGGGAGAGGAGAGGAATGTGAAAAGCGCCGCTGTGATCAGCGGAGACGCAGGCTCTTTGTATGAGGAGATCATCGCTTCTGATGTGGATCTTTTTATTACTGGAGAACTTGGCCATGCTCAGTATTATCCCTATATGGAAAGTGGCAAGTCCTTTCTGTTTTTGGGACATTATGCTTCGGAACGGGGAGGGATGCTCAAGCTCAGGGAGTTTCTAGACGGGAATACAGAGGGTCTGGTGACAGGGTTTTATGAAGCCGATACCGGTCTATAAAAAATGGAGGTCATTATGAAGATGATAGGGGATAAAGAATTTAAAGCGGAAGTGCTGAAATATAAAGGCCTGGCAGTCATAGATTTCTGGGCTGAATGGTGCAGCCCGTGCAGGATGTTCGGACCTGTTTTCAATGAGGTTTCAGAGGAGATGGGCGATCATGTAAAATTCCTGAAGATGAATATCGATGAGGCAAAAGAGACCGCGGCTGAGCTTAATGTTATGAGTATACCCACTGTGATGTTGTTCAGGGACGGTAAAAAATCAGGTGAAAATATCGGAGCGATGAATAAAAAGAACCTCATGGATCTTATCAGGAAACATATGGATGATGAAAAATAGATTAATAATAATATTTCTCCTCGCAGCAGTAGCGATCCTGGGATTTTTTTCAGGGCAGCTTATGGAACGTGACAAGAAGGACTTAAGTGTAAGCAATGTGTCTAAGGCTGTGGATTATGAGAAAGAGAGCCTTATAGCACAAGCGGTACACAAGGTCTCTTCATCAGTGGTAAGCATAGAGACCGTCTATAAGACTCCCATGAGAAAAGATCCCTTTGAGGAGTTTTTCAGAGAGTATTTTGGGGAAGACATTGATGAAAAGAGAGAGCGGGTTAGCCATGGGGCGGGTTCGGGAGTACTATATTCCCAAGACGGAGTGATACTTACAGCGGGACATGTGGTGGATGATGCAAAGGAAGTCTATGTGACTCTGCCAGGAGGAAAAAGGGAGCCCGCAGTAATAATGGGAGTGGACCAGGCCAATGATATCGCTGTGCTGAAGATCGAAGGGACAGGTCTCCCATGCATAAGAAAAGGTGACTCAAGCAGTCTCATCCCGGGAGAATGGATGATAGCGCTGGGCAATCCATTTGGTTTGATGGCTGCGGACACACAGCCTACAGTCACTGTGGGTGTGGTATCAGCTGTTATGCGGAGTATTACAATGAATGAGTCTCCCCAGATAAGGGTCTATCACGGCCTTATACAGACAGATGCAGCAATAAACCCGGGAAACAGCGGAGGTCCTCTGGTAGATGCCCAGGGGCTGCTGATGGGTATTAATACCGCGATATTTTCAACCAGTGGAGGGTCACAGGGCATAGGGTTTGCCATCCCGGTAAATACTGCGGACAAAAGTGCGAAGAGTATCTTGAAATACGGGCGGGTGAAGAGAGGATGGACAGGTATCGTGACCGCAGATGTGGACAATGATATAAAAGAAAAGCATAATATTCCTCTGTCAGGTGGAGTTATGGTCACATCTGTGCACAGGGGAAGCGCCGCAGAAGGCAAGGTCCGTCCAGGGCAGATAATCGTCGAAGTCAATGGAGTAACCATTAAAAACCAGCGCTGGTGGAACGGATACATGAGTGCTTTGATGCAGGGAGAAGAAATATTACTAAAAGTCTGGGAAAAGGGAGTTTTCTCAGAGATATCAATGAGGGCTGCGATACTGGACAGCGGAAAGGTATTGTCGGCAATGGGTGTGAGAAATGTTGAAGAACTTACATATGAACAGGCTAAAAAGTACAACCTGAAAAGAGAAAAAGGCATGCTGGTAACTGCAATGACAGCTGATAATAAAAATGGCCAGGTGATGCTGCATGATGTGATACGGGGGATCAACAGGCGGAGGGTCTACAGCAGGAATGACCTTGAAAGCGCTCTGGAAAGTATAACAGCGGGGAGTACAGTCATGCTTCTGCTGGAAAGAAAAGGGTATTTCATAAACCATGAGGTGCGTCTATGACAAGAAATACAGGTTTATTCAGAGTAACTGCTTTGCTGCTGATATTTATAACCGTCTGCGCACAGGCTCTTCACTCCTCGGATCTAAAAAAGAGAACTGAAAAAAAATCTCCCGCTGCGGCATTGGCGTGGGGGGCATTGGTTCCCGGAGGGGGAGAGTTTTATACTGGAAAACATGTCAAGGGTCTGATCTTTCTCTCCATAGGAGCATATTTAGGGGTATCTGCCTGTTCACACTGGAAAAAAAGCAGAGATGCTTATGACCAGTATGAACGCACAGGTACAGACGCCGATTATATTGTATATTCGAAAGAATATGACGATGCGCAGATGTTCCTTTATTATTATATCATCCTCCTTGCAGTGAGTATAATAGACAGCGTGTCAGAAGCCTATCTTTCAGACTGGGACGTGGAGGATTTTAAGCTGGAACAGGAGAAACTGGACGACGGAAAACTGGCACTCTACATCAAGAGGGAGTTTTGATGAGACAGCTTTTTATGGGACTGGCTTTTATTATCCTGATCTCTTCACAGATCCGCGGAGCGTCAGTGGAATACCGGTATTCTCCTGCTGATTCACTGGATTGCGGAGAGCTCACGCATATGGTGCTGGGAAAAGGAGTCTATGTGAGCAACAGCTCCCAGGGAATGAAAACCATGAAGTTTTTTGTGGAGGATGTGAAGGGGAGCCGGTATCTGGATGTAAGACTCTATCTTTTATCTCTGGTGGGAGAGGGACTGATGCTGCAGTATAACGGCATGGAACCTGTGGAGATGGAACAGAGAGGCCATTATTTTACAGGACGAGAACCTTCGACGTCAGATATAAGAGAGATGACTTTTATGTTGCCGGAAGGTTATACGGGCATTGTCACAGGGATTAAAGTGATATATTATGATGAAAAACCACGTGATGATGAAAACCTGATATTCAGTAAACAGCATGAGGAGTTCCATAAGGGATATATAAAAGTATCGGGTTTCGGCAGGTTCGGGAAGGGGAAGGATGCGTCAGTACGCCTTGAAGCGGAACGCGCCGCAAAAGTGAATGCCCAGAGGAACCTTGAACTGGCCATAAGACAG
The DNA here is from genome assembly GCA_964525975.1 of uncultured bacterium. Taxonomy (GTDB): domain Bacteria; phylum Macinerneyibacteriota; class Macinerneyibacteria; order Macinerneyibacteriales; family DSCS01; genus CAZJQC01. The sequence continues at coordinate 4,379 of CAZGIO010000057.1, read as the reverse complement.
ATATCCCTCCAGGAAGGACATGAGCTGGATCTGGGCAGACTGGACGCTGTGACAAAGGGAGCCAGAGTAATAAAAAAAGAATATATTGATGACGGAGTGGTTGTGACCATCGCAGTGAAGATACAGGGAAACAGCGGCTATGAGTCGCTTGTAAAAAGATAACGGGAGCGGATATGAGAAAATTTGTCTATGTTTTATTGTTTTGTTTTCTGCTGGCGGCATGTCAGGACAGCAATATAAAAAACAGGCTTAAGGGAAATGTGAAAGAAGACAGCGGAGATATTGATGTGACCGAGACCAGCGTGGAGGAACTCAGGATCTCTGAATCAGACCTTCAGGGGATAACGGTAAAAGAGGGCACAGTAACAGCCAATGGCCGTGAAGTCCAGGAGGATGAGGATGTCAATATAACGGTCACCATGGAAAATGAAGATGATTATGACGAGAATGAAGACGACAAAGAACTGCCTGAAGGCACGCTTGTCATGAAAAGGCAAAGTGGGTACAGGATACAGCTGCTTACCGTCACCAAAAAAGAGAGTGCGCAGTCCTTCGGCGCTGAGTTTAAAGAAAAATGGAGCGAGGCTTCACAAGACAAGGAAAATGAAGATGCTTATTACTATAAGGATGATATCCCGCTATATATCGAATATTACGAACCTTACTGGAAGCTGCGCGCTGGCAACTACCCGGGAAGAGCTGATGCTTCCAAACAGCTGGAACTTATAAAAAAACTGGGATATGAAGATGCTTGGATCGTAAAAACTGTAATATTGGTGGAAGAGTGAGTATAAACAGTGATGATCGTCTTTGTCCAGCTTCAGGTGACCTGTTTCTCCATGGGTTATCAGGCATACCCACTGGAATATACAGCACTGAGCAGCGTGCCGCTCTGGAGATAAGATACCCGGGAAGAGTGACTATACTGGCAAGTGACGTCATAGATCTTGAGATACCTGACCATAAGGGTTCTTTTGTGTTATCAGACGGAGACACAGAGCTTCTGCGTTTTGACGCAGAAGGAGGCGGCGATACGGTGAATTTGCAGTATCACCCCAGGGTGTCTGCTGAAAAAAACCCCATGATTCTTATTGAAATGTTCGATGAGTTCTTTGAATATGATAAAACTCTCTTTTTCAGAGTCAATCCGGTAAATGGATTCAACGTGGAAAAAAGAGGCGGAGGGACAATATATGTCCATAAGACGGCATCTGTTAGCCGTAAGGCGGAGATAGATGCGTCACACGGCGATGTTATTATTGACAGGGATGCGGTGATAGCACCGTTCACCTTCATAGAAGGTCCCGCATATATCGGTACTGACAGCATGCTTGACCAGGCAAAAATAAGAAAAAACACCCATATCGGCAGTAACTGCAGAATATCAGGAGAAATAGAAGCTTCATTGATATCATCTTATACAAACAAACACCATGACGGTTTTATCGGGCATTCTATATTGGGAAAGTGGATAAACTTAGGCGCTATGACAACAAACAGCGATCTTAAAAACAACTATTCAAACGTTAATTTGCCGGATATACAGGGAGAAGAGACTGATACAGGTATGATGAAAGCGGGAGCTATTATCGGCGATCATGTAAAGACCGGCATAGGCACTCTTTTGAATACAGGTTCGCGCATAGGCATGGGTTCCATGCTGTACGGGGGGGGGATGTTCCCAAGGTATATACCTCCTTTTTCATGGACAGACGGAAAGAGTATCCAGGAATACAGGCTGGATAGATTCCTTAAGACAGCCGCCATTGCCATGGGGAGAAGGGGGATGGAGCTGAAGGCTGATACAGTTGAAATTATAAAGCGTGTGCACAGAGACAGCACCGCGGAAAGGCAGCGTGTGGGGAGATCATGGAAAAGCTGATGGTGGGTGTGTCGGGTATCAGAGGTGTAGTAGGGGAAGGCCTTACTCCGGAGTCTATTTTAAAATATGTGAAAGCTTATGGAAAATTCATAGGAAACGGTACGATAATACTGGGACGTGACAGCAGACGGACAGGGAGGATGTATGAAGACATGGTCGCCTCCATTTTGAACGCTTGCGGTTTCAATGTGGTGAAAATAGGCATCGCTGCAACGCCCACTGTGCTCCTGGAAGTACTGAGGCAGAAAGCTGAAGGAGGTATTATCGTAACAGCTTCTCATAATCCGGCACAGTGGAATGCTTTGAAACTGGCCACAGGAAAAGGGATGTTCCTTACTGCAGATGAATCAGGGAAGATGCTGGCTGAAGCAGGAGATGAGAGTTTATACAGGACATGGGACAAGACCGGTGATATTACAGAGTCAAAGGGAGCTTCGGAACGTCA
>CAZGIO010000057.1:0-2042 GCA_964525975.1 uncultured bacterium | reverse complement strand
ATTATGAAGCTGGTGGACGCAGAAATGATAAGAAAAAGAAGGTTCAGGGTGGTGCTTGACTGCGTAAACGGCGCTGGAGGGGTCATAACACCGCTGCTCCTCGATCAACTGGGATGTGATTATAAAGTGATCAACGGAGAACCCAGCGGACTGTTTCCGAGGAATCCAGAACCTGTCCCGGAAAACCTGAAGGAACTGGAAAAGGTTACTGCAGCTTTTGGAGCTGACGTGGGCTTCGCCCATGATCCCGATGTGGACAGGCTTGCGATAGTATCTGAAAAGGGACGAGCCATAGGTGAAGAATATACACTGGCTTTGGCGGTGATGAACGCAGCTGAAAAAGGAAACGGGACTGTTGTTACGAATATGTCCACAAGTTCTCTCACAGAATATGCCGCTGAAAAAAACAACTGCAGCATGATCAGGACAGCAGTGGGGGAAGTGAATGTGGCAGAGAAGATGATGGACCAGGGGGCTCTTATAGGCGGAGAAGGCAATGGAGGCGTGATAGACCCCAGGCTTCACCTCACAAGGGATGCTCCAATGGCTGTGGCTCTTGTGCTGGAGTATCTTGCAAGACATGATATCTCTGTTGAAGAAGCCGTATCGATGTTTCCTGTGTTCAGCATGATAAAGGAAAAACAATCCTTTGAAGACCTTGAGACACGGCGTAAAGCAATGGAAAAGATCTCAAAAGAGATAATATCTTCCGGGGTGTCGTATGATGACACTGATGGAATAAGGTATGAGTTTCAGGATGGATGGGTGCACGTGAGACAGTCGGGGACGGAACCTGTAATACGGTATATCGGGGAAGGAAGATCCGAAAAAGCAGTGCGTGAAGAGATACTCAGATTGAGAAAGCTGGTTTGAAGATGAAAGGGATCGGTGTGGACATTATTGAGATTTCCCGGATAGAAGAGGCCATTAAAAAACGGGGAGCCCGTTTCCTTAAGCGAGTCTATTCTGACGGCGAGATAGAGTACTGTTCAGATAAGATCGACCCGTATCCCTCCTATGCTGCAAGATTTGCCGCAAAGGAAGCTTATATAAAATATGCCGGAGGCCTTAAAGGCATTTCAGTAAAAGACATAGAAGTCGTTAACGATGCTGCGGGAAAACCGCATATAAATGTCAAAGGCAGGAGAGTGGAATCCATATTTCTTTCTCTTTCCCATTCCAGGGAAAATGCTGTGGCAGTGGTGGCAGGTGATTAGATGAGATGTGTTTCTGTCGATGAGATGTACAGATTGGATAGAGAGGCTTCTGAAAAACGGTCGATACCGTCTCTTCTGCTTATGGAGAGCGCCGCTCAGGCTCTTTTCAGGGAGGCTGTCAAGCATGTCTCTAATGACAGGAAGATCCATGTGATCGCAGGGACAGGAAACAATGGAGGAGATGGATACGCATGTGCCAGACTGTTCCATATTAACGGCTATGAGACGAGAGTGTGGGAAAAAGGCATGCCGGTGTCTGAAGAAAGCAGGATCAACAGAGAGATATGTAAATCCATGTCAATACCTGTGACAGATGCCATGGGTTTCGCTCCTGATAAAGGGGGCGTGTACCTTGATGCTCTTTACGGGATCGGTTTTCACGGGTCATTTGATGATGAAGACAGCAGACTTATGGAACAGGTCAACGGGACAGAAGGATTTAAGATCGCCGTTGACATACCTTCGGGAGTCAATGGTGATACAGGAAAAGCGGACAGGAATGCATTTTCAGCGGATTTGACTGTGACTTTCGGTTATGCCAAGAGGGGACTGTTTCTCCTGGAGGGCAGGGAGAAGTCAGGGGAAGTGAAAGTCGTATCCATAGGAGTGGAAGACGGGAAAAACGGTGAAGGTAATATAATAAGCGGGCGGCTTTTGGAGAGACGGCGGGCCTGCGCCGGGGATCATAAATATACACGTGGAGTAATACAGGTGTTTGCAGGAAGCAGCCAGTATACAGGCGCATCTGTCTTGTCTGCCTCCGCGGCTCTCGCCGCGGGAGCTGGTTATGTCCTTGTGGAGACAGAAGGCGACAGCAGAGAGTTT
>CAZGIO010000056.1:0-9443 GCA_964525975.1 uncultured bacterium | reverse complement strand
TTTTATTGGAGTGTTATGAATAGGGAATATATTGATATTATAGCGGCGCTGGCGCCGTTTTTCGTACTGCATTTTGTATTTAATATTTATTTCTTTTTCTTCAGGCAGAAGAAATATAATATTATTGCATCCATAGCTGTAGCTCTTTCGGGGCTGGCTCTGTTTTTATTTTATGATCCCATGGTAGCCCTCATGGTCTTTGTTTCTCTCACGGGACTGATCACGGAGAAACAGGTTTTGAAAAGGATACCCAGGTTAAATTCGTCCGACCTTTTGTCCTTGATGTACTTCGGCTCGTCCACAACCTCATGCCCCTCAATTTCACAGGAATCATCTTCATTTTTTGCCCGCGAGAGGATCTTCTCTTTGCTGTGTTTCTGGTGGACTACTCCATCGAGTATGCAACGATATTCATCGATTCTGTAAATGCGAAGAGGAGGGCTGTATATGATAGAAGTACAAAGAGTCTCGAATAAGAGGGAGATGAAAGAATTTATTGAATTCCCATACGTGATGTATGAGAATGACCCCAGGTGGGTCGCCCCTCTCCGAATTTCCGAAAAAGAAACATTTGACAGAAGAAAAAATCCCTTTTTTAAGCATGCTGACGTGGAGTTTTTCATATGCCGCAGAGACAACGTCATCGCAGGCCGTGTCGCAGCCATAGTGAATCATCTGCATAATGAGATACACCATGAAAGCTGTGTCTTTTTTGGTTTTTTCGAGGCTATTGATGACAGGCATGTGTCTGATGCTCTTCTTGCGGCTGTGACTGATTTCGGCCGGGAGCGGAAGATGGATATCCTCAGAGGCCCTGCCAACTATTCCACAAACGAGACCTGTGGCATGCTTGTGAAGGGATTTGACCTGGATCCCGTGGTCATGATGCCTTACAACCCTTCCTATTATATCGACATGATGCATGGTTTTGGCCTGAAGAAGGCAAGGGACCTCTACTCATATCTCTACAGCGCTGAAAGCGAAAAAGTGGATAAGATAGTTAAGATGGGCAATGTGGTCATGAAGCGCGGGAATTATATAAAAAAAGGTATAACGAAAAAGAACATACCGGAGATGGTCAAGGATTTTAAAATAATATATGACCAGTCGTGGGAAAAGAACTGGGGTTTTATCCCCATGACAGATGACGAGCAGCAGTTCCTGGCCCATGAGATGAAAGATGTGGTGGAGCCTGAGATCGCTTTTATACTATATCATGAAGGGAGACCCATCGGTGCTTCCCTGAGCATGTCTGACCTTAACCAGGCGGTGAAGCCTTTGAAAGGCCGTCTCACTCTGCCGGGTCTTTTGACTTTAAAAAGAAGATGGAAAAAGATCAACATGCTCCGGACCCTTATTATGGGTGTCGTGCCTGATTACAGGAAAAGAGGTGTAGAGCTGGCACTGATCGCAGGGACTATCGAAGGCGGCCGGAAACTGGGGCGTACCTACGCTGACTGCGGTTGGATACTTGAAGATAATGAGATGATGAACAGGGAACTCATCAATATAGGCGCTGAAAGGTATAAGGAATACAGGATATATGAAAAAAGGATATGATTACTGTATCACAGGAGCTACGGGACTGGTTGGATCCAATCTCGTGGACCTCATCGTTTCCAGAGAACCCCGGGCAAAGATAGTCTGTCTCGTAAGGAAGAGCAGCAATGTCCGGCATCTGGAGACACTGCCTGTGGAGACGGCAGTCGTGGATTTCAACGACAGTGAATCCATGCGTCCTTATGTGACAGCGGCCCGCTGCGTATATCATCTGATCGGCCTTACCGCGTCACGTTCCCATGAGGCTTTTTTAAAAGTCAACCGCGATCTGGCTGCTGATATGTTCAGTCTCTACAGAGACAACCAGGTGGACGGGAACAGTTATATATTCATGTCTTCCCTTGCGGCTGTGGGACCCAGGGAAGCGGATCGGAAAGACCCGCTCCGCCTTGACGGGCTACAGCCTATTACAGACTACGGCAGGACAAAGCTCCTGGGGGAAAAGGTGCACTGGGAATATCTACACAAAGGGGAGTACAATGTGAAGCTGGTCCGCGCTCCGTCTGTTTACGGCAAGCGGGACAGGGACATGAAGATCACATTTGACATGGCAAGGAAAGGTGTTGCGGCTCTTGTGGGCAGGAAGACCAGATATATTACCGTGGTGAATGTGGAGGACCTTGCGGCTTATTTATATGAACTGGCAGGCAGAAAACACAGTTCAGGGATATATTATCCGTATGACGGCACTGTATACACACAGGAGGAGCTTCTGCGAACGGCATCGAGAGCGCAGGGAAGAAAAAGGCTTCTTATATTCAGAATACCGTTGTGGGTTGCCAGGACGGCGGCATGGTTCAATGAACGTTTCGGCAAAAATCCCATATTTAACAGGGAAAAAGTGTTGGAGATGACTGCTCCTGACTGGGGTTATGAGGGAGCAGGATTTGGAAGACTTGGTATAAAAGCGCAGTTTGATCTTTATAAAGGGGTAAAAGAGCTCTATAAAGGTAAAGAATTAACTTGCCATAGGGGGAAAATATTTTAAAATAGTCCTGAGCGCAGGATAGTCAAGGAGGAGTACAGTGGACATATTTGAAAAGGCATTTACTTATGATGTAGCGGATAAAGCCAGAGAAGCGGGGGTGTATCCCTATTTCAGAGTAATCCAGTCTGATCAGGATACAAAAGTGATGATGAACGGAAAGAAAGTCCTGATGCTTGGGTCTAACAGTTATCTGGGACTTACAAACCACAGCCATGTTAAGAAGAGAGCTGTGAAAGCCATTGAGAAATACGGTACCGGATGCGCCGGATCAAGGTTCCTTAACGGCACTCTGGATATACATCTTGAGCTGGAAGAAAGGCTGGCCAAGCTGGTGGGAAAAGAATCCTGCCTTGTCTTTGCCACTGGATATCAGGCTAATCTTGGCGCCATATCAGCCATAGCATCGGGGAAGAATGACATCATCATAACAGACAAACTCGATCATGCGAGCATCATAGACGGTGTGCGGCTCTCCTTCGGGAAGATGGTGCGTTATAACCATGCTGACATGAATCATCTGGAAAAAATACTCAAGCTGCATAAAAACCATCCCAAGGTCATCGTCACCGACGGCATTTTCTCCATGGACGGCGATATTGCCAAACTCCATGCCATGACTTTTCTGGCGGAAAAATACGGCGCGCGTCTTGTGGTGGATGACGCCCACTCAGTAGGCGTGCTTGCCAAAGACGGCGGCGGTACTGCGAAGCATTTCGGCTTGACGGAAAAAGTGGACATGATAGTAGGCACATTCTCCAAGTCGCTGGCTTCTGTGGGCGGTTTCGTAGCCGGTGAGAAAAAGGTAATGGATTATGTAAAACACAATGCCAGGTCGCTGATCTTCAGCGCATCACTGCCTCCGGGATCAGCGGGTTCCGTAATGGGCGCGCTGGACATCATGGAAAAAGAGCCTGAGAGGATCACCAAGCTCTGGGACAATACCAACTTTATGATGGAAGGCCTAACAAGGCTGGGCTTTAACGTGGGACATGCGGAAACACCGATCATTCCTGTGATCATAGGAGATGATTATCAGACATTCCGTATGTGGAAGATGCTTGAAGACGCCAATATATTTGTCAATCCCACTGTTCCCCCGGCAGTGCCGAAGGGACAGTCACTGATCAGGACAAGTTACATGGCCACGCATAAATTTGATGAACTTCAGTACGCACTTGATTGTTTTGAGGAGGCGGGCAAGCAATTGGGAATAATATGAAAAAACAGATCAAGCTGATAGCAAATCCGGAATCGGGGCAGAGGCGCATGGACGAGTATCTGCCCAAGGTGCTTTATATACTCGCGAGCAACGGATATGCCGTCAACCTTGATATTGTACATAATAAAGATGAGATCGTGGCATCCCTGAAGGATGCCGCGGATACATGTGATAGTGTTTATGTCTGCGGCGGGGACGGGACGGTCAATCTTGCCATCAACGAGTTTGCATATACAAGGAAGCCCATAGGCATTATCCCCGTGGGCACCACCAATGTCCTTGCCATGGAATTAAACCTGCCTATCAACCCTTTTGAAGCAGCCTACTATCTGGCATCGTTTGCCACTCCGAAGTCTTTTGATGTGGGTAAGATCAATGATAATTATTTCGGGCTTATGGTGAGTTACGGTTTCGACGCTCATACCATCAGCAAAGTGGATCTGAACCTGAAGAAGATCATCGGCAGGTATGCCTATGTCCTTGCGGGTTTTTCAACTCTTTTTACCTATAAGCCGGAACCTATCTATATTGACCTCATGGACGGCACCAAGATGAAAAAAGGTTATTTTGTGGTAGTGGGGAATGCGGCCTTTTACGGAGGCAGATACAGTATGACTCCTCTGGCAAAGATGGATGACGGCCTCCTGGATGTATGTATATTCAAGGAAAAAGGCATATTGAAATCCATATCCTTTGCCATTGATGTGCTGAAAGGGACCCATATTGACGCCGACGACGTGGAATATCATCAGGTGCCCAAGGTGCGTCTGTACGGCAAGACTGTGCCGGGTCAGGTGGACGGTGATTTTTCACCTGACGAAAACGATTTCATGGAAATATCCATCTGCCCGAAGGCTGTGGACATACTTGTTTGAGGAGGTATTATGAAAGTCATCATTCCCGCTGCGGGCATGGGTAAACGGTTGAGACCCCACACTTATCTTGCGCCTAAAGCCATGGTCCAGGTGGCTGGATACCCCATAATAGGACACATTATAAGATCCCTCAGAGGTATTGCTCCGGAAGAGATCATTATCATAGCCGGCTATAAGAAGGAGGCGATGATAGCCTGGGTCAGTTCTGAGTTCCCGGATATGAACATCACATTTGTCGAGCAGAAGGAGATGCTGGGGCTTGGACATGCTGTTTATACAGCCGGAGAGACGGTGAATGAGGACGATGAGCTATTTATCATACTGGGAGATACGATCGTGGACATGGATATATCAGCCATGGTATCACAGAAGACCAGCTCTCTTGGCGTAAGGGAAGTGGAAGATCCCAGACGTTTCGGCGTAGCTGAGACTGAAGATGGTGTAATCACTGACCTGGTGGAAAAACCGGAACATCCCAAAAGCAATCTGGCTCTCATGGGTGTTTATTATATTAAAGAGAGCGGGGAATTGTTTCGTTCCATCAGATATCTTATAGATAATGACATACGCACAAGAAACGAATATCAGATAACAGACGCATTGAACCATATGATAAAAAAAGGGGTTGTCATGACTCCCTTTTCAGTGGACCACTGGTTTGACTGCGGCACCATACCCGCCCTGCTGGAGACCAACAGGTTCCTGCTGGATAAAAACAGCCCTGCTGCGGAAAATGAGGGGAAAGGCAATGTGTTTATTCCCCCGGTCCTGATACATGACACCGCGGAGGTGGAACATTGTGTTATAGGCCCCTATGTTTCGGTGGGCGCCCATGCGAAGATCAAAAGATCAGTTATTCGGGCTGCTGTCATTGCCGAACGGGCTGTTATAAGCAATACTGTAATAGAGAAAGGCATTATTGGAGAAGGCGCAGTGGTGAAAGAAACTCATCCCATGATCAATTTGGGCGCAGACGGTTCCATTGACGCTACATAAGGAGGCATTATGAAAAAATCAAAAGGCAATTATCTTTTTACATCTGAGTCAGTTACAGAGGGACATCCTGATAAAGTCGCCGATCAGGTCTCAGATGCCATTCTTGACGAGATACTGTCTCAGGACCCTGACGCTCATGTGGCCTGTGAGACTCTTGTCACCACGGGGCTAACCATGGTCTCAGGGGAGATCTCCACGGCAAAGGCTTATGTGGACATCCCGACGGTTGTGAGAAACACTATAAAAAGCATCGGTTATACAGATGCTTCATATGGTTTTGATTATAATACATGCGCGGTACTCACGTCCATCGATGAGCAGTCACCGGATATAGCCAGAGGCGTGAACAGAGAAAAGCATCTCAACCAGGGTGCCGGAGATCAGGGGCTCATGTTCGGATATGCTGATGATGAGACTCCCACCTATATGCCGCTCCCCATATATTACGCTCATAAGCTTTCAAAAAAACTTGCTGATGTGAGAAAAGAGGGCGTCCTTGACTGGCTGCGGCCCGATGGCAAGACACAGGTCACCGTGGAATATGAGGGATATACTGCAAAGCGTGTTGATACAATAGTGCTTTCCACTCAGCATGACCCGGAGATCGACACACACGATCTGAAAGCCGCTGTCATAGAGCATGTGATCAAACCTGTCATGGAGGAAGAGTGGGCTGAGAAGCAGATCGGGTTCAGTGACGTGAAAGTGCTGGTCAATCCCACGGGATTGTTTGTGGAAGGCGGCCCCAAAGCGGACACAGGCCTTACGGGCAGGAAGATCATCGTGGATACATACGGTGGAATGGCAGCTCACGGCGGCGGCGCGTTTTCAGGGAAAGACCCTTCTAAAGTCGACAGGTCAGCCGCTTATGCCGCAAGATATGTGGCCAAGAACATTGTGGCTGCGGGGCTTGCCAAGATGGTGGAAGTCCAGGTGGCATACGCCATCGGCGTGGCTGAACCGGTCTCCATCATGGTGGATCAGTTCGGCACAGGGAAATATGATGATGACAGGATAGCCGGATGTCTGAGAAAAGTCTTTGATTTCAGGCCTGCTTCCATAATCGACCGTCTGGATTTGAAAAGGCCTTTATACAAAAAAACAGCTGCTTACGGACATTTCGGCAGGGAATTGCCTGAGTTCACATGGGAAAAAGTGGACCTGGCGGAGGACATTTTAAGGAATCTATGAAAAAAATTATTTTGACGGCGGTGCTGGCTGCGCTGCTTAGCAGTTGCGGGTATTACAATACGTTTTACAATGCCAGGAAATATTACAATGAATCAGAATACAATATGACACTGGAAAAATGCGAGAAATTGCTCTCAAAGGAAAAGTATTCCAAACTGCATGATGACGCCCTGTTTTACAAGGGCAAGGCTTATGTGGGACTGAGGGATTACAATTCAGCCATTGACGCATATGAGACCATGGTCAATGATTTCCCCGATAGCAAATATGTCAGAGAAGCTCAGAAAGAGCTCTTTCAACTCTATTTCAGCAGAAACGAGCTGGGTTCTGCTCTGAAATATATTCATGTCTTTGACGATGAAGGAGATATTGCGGCTATAGATTATGCAAAGATCCTTTTTGTCACAGGGAAGAGAGATAAGCTGAAACAGCTGTCAGACCGCAAAGGCGACAAGACAGACACAGGATTGGAAATTGCCGTCTACTCCGCCCTCGCTTTTCACGATGATGACAGGGTCACAGCGCTCATAGGCAGGTTTTCTTCTGAAAAAAAGAGAGAAGAGATGGCTGAAAAAGTGTTTATTCACTCATTGAACAGTGAGTTGTTAAACTATATGAGTGAGAAGTCACGGACTCTTTACCAGCCCGTGGCGGACTGCCTTAAAAAGGAGACCGGGAAAGACCAGCTCATAGAAAATCTGAAATCATTTGATGAACTGGATGATGAATATACAATACTGCTGACCAGAAAACTATATGAATATTTCCTCAACAGCGGTCAGTATGAATTTGCCAGGTTTACAGCGTTAAAGGTCCAGAGTCTCTTAGAAGCGGAGCAGGAACAGAATTATGCCGTGACTCTCAGTAATACTTTTTCGCAGATCAAATATATGGATCAGCCTAATGATGTAGAAGTATACTTCACAGACGGAAAAGATTTTTATATCTATGACAAAGATCAGCAGCTTTTTTCGATTCAAAACGGCATGTGGGAACAAGTCATTGCCGAGGAGCCTCCCCGCACTGTCTCATCTTACGAAAACCTGATCTGGAACAGCCTCAACAGGCGCTGGGTCATGTTTGACCATGATGACACAAAATGGGATGCTTTGAATAAAAAAGACCTCACATGGTCCACCATAAACGTGGAAGGTGATGAGCTGCCTCTCATGAACAAAAAAAATATATACACATACAGCAGGAATATATATTACTTTGCCGGTGTGGACAGATATTACCGCATGTATTTAGAAGGCAGTGACCGGGTTGTAGTTACCGAGAAAAAAATATCGGGAACACTGCCGAATATTACCGGATATACTGTTCTGGATCTCACGCGGTATAATTATCTGGCTCTGATCGGCGGTAAAAGCGGTGAATCCATCAACTATTCCGTCTATTTTTTAAATCTTAATGATGAGAACCCCAAATGGGAGGAGAAATATGTTGATTCTCCGGTACTGATGTCCAACTATGTCTGGGTGCCGTACGCTTCCAGGGGAAGGATAATCTTATATTACTGGGACTCTTCTGATTATGACGAGGTCAAGGGAGCGCTTTCGGTAAGTTTTAAATCCGAGGATGTGTCTCTGGACATCTACAAGATACAGGGGGATTTCAAGACTATTCCAAAGTTTTTCTACTATGAGAATGATCTGAGTTCAACCCGTACCAATTTCATACACTATATGGACACCACAGCCGCTTACAATCAGCTTCTTATTTATCAATATGCCGGTAGTATCAGTTACAAGACTGACAATACACAGGCTATTTTGAAAAGAGGGGGGCTTAATAATACTCAAGAGGAAAAAAATGTCGATCTGATCTTTATTAAAAGCGGAGAATCAGTCGACCTTAGAGAAGAGATAAAGGCTCTCGCCGCTATCAGCCGCGTTAACGTTCAGGATCCACGGAGCGAAAAGGAAATAGGGGATCTCATGATCTCGGGCATTAAAAGGCCTCTTATTGCCATGGGGCATTATGAAAGATATATTGAACGGGAACCCCGGGATGTCCAGGTCCTGTATGCCCTGGCGTTTTTAAATTATAAATATACAGGTGACACTGAAAAAGCCGCGGCATATCTTGACAGGTTTTTCCAGGCGTATGAAGGCGGATCCGGGATTTTACTGGACAAGGCGGAAGGGCTGAAAAAAGTACTTCAGCAGTAACCGTCGTTCAGCTGTTGCTGTCTTTTATTTTATCCAGTTCCTCGGCGAGGTATTTGTTGAAATCGTTTTCAAGATATTTAACTGTAAAAGTCACAGCGTTTTTGATGGCTTTCTGGTTGGAACTTCCGTGGCACACCATGACAGGTTTCTTTATGCCCAGAAGAGGCGCTGTGCCGTATTCTGTATAGTCGATATCTTTCATGAACCTTTTCAGCGAGGGGACCATGAACAGAAGACCCACTTTGGCCATCATATGTTTTGAGATCTCATTTTTCAACGCTTTATAGATAAATTTAAACAGGCTTTCGATGGTCTTCAGTACGATGTTTCCGGTAAATCCGTCGCAGACGACGATGTCCACATCACCGGTGAGTATATCCCGGCCTTCGACATTGCCCACGAAATTCAGGATATCCACGTCTTTGAGGAGTTTATGGGCT
>CAZGIO010000055.1:6605-9533 GCA_964525975.1 uncultured bacterium | reverse complement strand
TTTTGACTGGGGAGAACATCTTTACTACGCATCGGATTATTATGACAGCCTTTACGCGTTTGCCGAGGAACTCATTGAGAAGGGGCTTGCATACGTGGATGATCTCTCCGCCGATGAGATCCGGAAGCACAGGGGGACTCTGACTGAAAAGGGGACAGACAGCCCCTGGCGCGGCAGGAGCGCCGAAGAAAATATGGACCTGTTCAGGCGTATGAGAAAAGGTGAGTTCAAAGAGGGAGAAAAAGTCCTTCGAGCGAAGATCGATATGGCTTCGTCTAATATCAATATGAGAGATCCTGTCATATACAGGATCAAATTCGCTGAACACCACAGGACAGGAAATAAATGGTGTATCTACCCCATGTATGATTTTACACATTGTATTTCCGATGCACTCGAAGGGATAACACATTCCATATGCACTCTTGAGTTTGAAGACCATAGACCCCTTTATGACTGGTTTCTGGATAATGTGAGCGTTCCGTGCCAACCGAGGCAGATCGAATTTGCCAGGCGTAATATCACCCATACGGTAATGAGCAAACGAAAACTCCTGAAACTTGTCAATGAAGGCCACGTCTCCGGGTGGGACGACCCCAGACTCTCAACATTGGCAGGTATGAGGAGGCGCGGTTATACTCCTGCGTCTATCAGGGAATTTGCAAAGGCAGTGGGCGTGGCGAAGGCAAACAGCATGGTTGATTTTGCAATGCTTGAACATTTTGTCCGCGATGACATGAACAAGACAGCCCCCAGGACCATGGCTGTCCTGGATCCCCTGAAAGTCGTGATAACAAACTATCCCGAAGGGAAGACCGAGTGGCTCAAAGCGGAGAATAATCCCAATGATGAGAACGCCGGCGAAAGAGAGATACCTTTTTCCAGGGAAATATACATCGAACGTGATGATTTTCTCGAAGATCCGCCGAAAAAGTTCTTCAGACTCTCTCCCGGAAGAGAAGTACGTTTGAAACACGCCTATTATATCACGTGCGATGAAGTCATAAAAGATAAAGAGGGCAATGTGATCGAACTTCACTGTACCTATGATCCCGCATCCAAAGGCGGATGGACAGAAGATGAGAGGAAAGTGAGGGGGACTCTGCATTGGGTGGAATGCGCCCATGCTGTACCCGGAGAAGTGCGCCTCTATGACCATCTGTTTTCAAGTGATGAACCCGGGGCAGGTTCGGGAGATTTCCTTGAAGACCTGAATCCTGATTCTCTCACAGTCATAAAAGATGCCATGCTGGAACCCTCTCTTGGAGAAAAAGAACCTGGAGAGAAGACTCAGTTCCTTCGCAAAGGCTATTTCTCCATGGATATAGATTCCGCTCCGGGAAAACCTGTCTACAACCGTGTTGTGGGACTGCGCGATTCCTGGGCTAAGATGCAGAAAAAATAGTACAAGGGGGAGCTCTTCCCCCTTTTTTTTACTCCAGGACGGATCCTGCGGGTTGTATCTTATAACATATTTCCCCTTCACTTGACATTCATGGCAGCCAAGGTGATAATTAAGTAAAGAGGAGTGATACATGAGACGGTTTATATTCACACTGGTCGTATTTCAAATATTTATTCTGTGTGCTGCGGGGCAGACTGTCAAGCTTACTGTGCGGACAGGCCCGCGGTGGATACATAAGTTTAAGGTAATGCCTCTGTTGACAGTGAAAACACGGCCTCAGATGGCATTCTGGGCTGTGGGAGAATCGGGAGAGATGGAAACATATTTCGTCACAGAGAAATTCGCGAAGGCATCCTGGCGCGGGGCGCCTGGAGATACAAGCGAGAAAAGACGGCCTTCGGCGCTGCCCTTTTTTACACATATGATGGGAAAAGGCAGTCCGGTCCTTCCAACAAGGAGCAGCCCTCTTCCCGATGTCGTGACATATGCCACGCCAAAAGATGGATTCGTGAGATCGTTTTCATCAAAATTTAACGGCAGGGCTGTTTTTTATTTCGAAGTAAACCAATCCCTGGATTTTAATGAGTTTTACAGTAAAGAAGCAGTACCGGGAAGCCCGGGTTATTCAGGGGGAAAATCAGGCAGCGGACAGCCGGCTCTCATCTATAAGGCCGATCTCGACCTGAGCCGGCCGGGGAAATACCCTCTGATATTATCCGGGTGCTCAAGCGCTGACGGAAGCCATGGAAGGATGGATGCTGATCTGGAGAGGATTACAGATGCCGACAATATCGTGGGAGATGTCACCGTTGAGATCATTCAGGAGACAGGGTTTTGAAAGTAATAATAATCTGTGAGTCTGTACATCATGGCAATACGCTGAAAGTGGCGGAAGCCATGGCTTCGGCGTGTGATGAGGGACAGGTCGTAAATGCAGAACAGGCGTTTAAGCTCTCGTTTGCCGGAGATGAGCTTGTGGGATTCGGATCCGGTATATATTTTTCGCGGTTTCATAAAAAAATAGAACAGGCTGCGGCTTCCATTGAGCTGCCTGAGGGAATCCCTCTTTTTGTCTTTTCAACATCGGGGCTGGGAAAGAGGTCTTATAATAACGGCCTCATGAAAATGCTGGAGAAAAGGGGGGCGGATGTGAAAGGGACGTTTGCCTGTAAAGGGTTTGATACATACGGCCCCTGGAAGATCTTCGGGGGAATAGCCAAGGGGCATCCTGCGGAAAAAGACCTGGAACACGCAGTTGCGTTTATTCAAGGCCTGATAAAAAAGAGGTGACCCGCTTTTTTATCTCATTCCTGACTTCGCGGAAGAACGTAAGGATCTCCTCCCGGGACCCCTGGCGCGCGGAAGGGTCGGGCAGGTCCCAGTGCAGTACGTTAGACGCGGGAAAAACCGGGCATTCCTGCGGGAATAAAGCCGTTAAAAGCAGGGTATCCCATGTTACTTCGTAAGTAGGTCATCATTTTAGCTCTATCAAAGCCGTAACCAATCGCTTTGCGGACCGTTTC